>JALOMY010000015.1 GCA_025455225.1 Cyclobacteriaceae bacterium
CTGCAGGTAAGCTCATGAACAAATTCCGCATTCACGGCTTCAGAATGACCTCCGATTGCGGGAACCCGCACAGTAGTAGCAGTAACACCAATGTTCGGGTCGCCTAAAATTTTACGGGTTTCATTCACCATTTTCATTTCTTCTTTTGTATACCCGTTATCGAGAAATGTATCGATATGAGGAAGAATATTCATATCAATGTTATGCGGATACACTTTGCTGCCCTGAATACCGGAACGTTCATCCATTAATTGTTGTACGGCATCTTTTCCGGTTCCGGTTACAGATTGATAGGTTGAGACCACAACCCGTTTCAATTTGTATTTTGCATGAAGGGGTGCCAGCACCATAACCATTTGAATGGTTGAGCAATTT
The DNA here is from genome assembly GCA_025455225.1 of Cyclobacteriaceae bacterium. Taxonomy (GTDB): domain Bacteria; phylum Bacteroidota; class Bacteroidia; order Cytophagales; family Cyclobacteriaceae; genus UBA2336. Next base: position 376 of record JALOMY010000015.1, read on the forward strand.
GGGTTGGCAATAATGCGGTCATCATTCGTTAACTGATGACCATTAATTTCAGGAACAATGAGCTTCTTGTCAGGATCCATTCTCCAGGCAGAAGAGTTGTCAATAACAATAGTACCCATTTCTGCATAGCGTGGAGCCCACTCAAGCGATGTGCCGCCACCTGCCGAGAAAATAGCAATATCCGGAGCGAGTTTACAGACCTCTTCAATACTCCTTATTGTATAGTTCCTTCCCTTGAAGGTCATGGTCTGTCCGACCGACTTGGCGGAAGCAACCAGGTACAATTCATCAAACGGGAAATTTCGTTCTTCAATAACTTTCAGGATCTCCTGGCCCACCAGCCCCGTAGCCCCAACAACAGCTAATTTCATATTTTAATATTCAGATAAGTAAGAGAGTCATTTCGGCAGATTCCAAAATGGCCCGGCAAAAATAGTATTTTTGATTACAGACTTAACAATTAAATGGGTGAATAAAATTCCTTCCCGCTTCTGCACACGATTGTTATATAATCTGTTCACAGTCCTGGCAGCAACAGGATTGGTCTTATTGCTTGCCCATCCTTCAACTGCCCAGTTTACCGATAACTTTTCGGATGGCGATTTTACCTCCAACCCAGGTTGGAATTCTGATATTACCGCCAACTGGACCATCGATAATTTCAGATTGCGATCGAATTCATCGGTTGCAAGCAGTTCGTTCTTTATCTCCGTCCCTTCAACAAAAGTAACCTCAGCCCAGTGGGAGTTTTGGATGAATCTTCAGTTTAACACATCCAGCGCCAATTATGCAGATGTCTTTCTGGTTAGTGAAAATCAAAATCTGCTGGAACCTGGTAACAACGGGTACTTTGTACGAGTGGGCGGAACACCTGATGAAGTTAGTCTATACAAAATGGTAAACGGAACGCCCTCCATTCTGATAGACGGCACTAATGGCGTCACCAATTCGTCTAACACCATTCTGAAAATTAAAGTAATCCGGGATGTGTCGGATTCATGGATATTATCCTATGATCAATCTGGAACCGGTGACAATTATTTTTCAGAACCTCCGGTAACGGATAATACGTTTTCAACAGGTAATTTTTTCGGGGTACGAATTACCCAGTCAACAGCCTCCTTCTTCAATCGTCATTATTTTGACGACTTCTATGTTGGTGAAATTATTGTTGACACAACGCCTCCTCAAATTACTTCTACAACTGTATTATCGGATAAGGAGATTGAAGTTCAATTTGATGAACCTATTCTGTCGGCATCGGCTATCAATATTGACAACTACCTGGTTGACCAGGGAATAGGAAAACCCCTGACGGCCACTTTCCTTCCGGATAACCGAACGGTGCGCCTGACGTTTTCCAATCCTTTTCCGAATGGTTTAACCTGTACTTTAACCATCAACAATGTAACAGATGTATCTGGCAATGCTGTTGTCAATGGTGTTTCTTCCTTTATATACGTACAACCTGTTACGGTTCAATTCAAAGACATCCTGATTACCGAGTTGTTTGCCGATCCTTCACCTGTTATCGGGTTACCTGAAGCCGAATTTATTGAATTGTATAACCGAAGCACCCAACCGGTAAATCTTCAAGGATGGAAACTTTCTGATCCAACGTCAGAGGCGACTCTTCCTGATTATCTTTTAGGAGCTGGTGATTATGTTATTGTAACGTCCAGTGCATCGGCAACTTTGTTCAATTCTTTTGGTGCGGTTGTAGGGGTATCTAATTTCCCTACGTTAAATAATAGTTCGGATAACCTCTCCTTAAAAGACAATACCGGCAACATCATTGATGCAGTGAATTATTCGGACTCATGGTACAAGAACGATGACAAAAAGCAAGGCGGATGGACGCTTGAGCTTATCGATACGGAAAATCTTTGTACAGAATCTGAGAACTGGATTGCATCTGAAAATATTAAGGGAGGAACTCCGGGATCAGAAAATTCGGTCAAGGCAAGTAAACCTGATCTTACCGGCCCCCGATTGATCATGACTATACCGATCTCGGATAATCAATTGAAACTGATCTTTGACGAAAAGCTGGACGATCAACTTCCTGATGCAAGTCAATTTGAATTGGTTCCTGCCCTCGTTGTTAATTCGGTTTCGTTTGGTTCTCAAATTCTTCGTGAATTAATTCTGGAGTTAGAATCTGCAATCCAGGCAGGAGTTACCTATACGATCACCATCAACACCATTCGGGATTGCAGTGGTAATTTAATCCAACAGGATTTTAACAAGTTCAATTTCGGTCTCCCGGAGGAAGCAGAACAACTGGATGTTGTGATCAATGAGTTACTGTTTAATCCTAAACCCTTTGGAGTTGATTTCGTTGAGATCTATAACCGGTCTCAGAAATTTATAAACCTAAAAAATTGGTCGTTTGGAAATTTTGAGAGTGAAGCTGCAATCAATTTAACACCAATCACCGCTAATGACTATCTTCTTTCACCTAAAAGCATAGCGGCTTTCACACCAGATCCGTTCAATATTAAGTCCAATTATCCAAAGACTTCAACTGAATCATTGTACCAGGTTGCAGAGCTTCCGTCCTTTCCGGACGATCAGGGTTCGGTATCTATTGTAAATCAGGAGGGCGATGTAATTGATTATTTTCAGTACAACCGGGATTTTCATTCCGTATTTATTCGTGATAAGGAAGGTGTTTCGCTGGAACGAATTTCATCCGAAGCCTCCAGTAATGATACCAACAACTGGAAATCAGCATCCTCTACGGTAGGCTTTGCAACTCCAGGTTATGTAAATTCAAATACAGTGGTCAGCACGTTAACCGAAGGTGAAGTGACCATAGTTCCTGAAATCTTTTTACCGGTATTCGGACAACCAGATTTTACAGAGATCCGGTACAATTTTAATCAGGGCGGCCGGGTGGCGAATATTAAAATTGTTGATCACCAGGGTCGTGAAATAAAAGTAATCGCTAACAATGAGACACTAGCAACCAATGGGTTTTACCGATGGGATGGTGACCGTGAAGATGGAACAAAAGCAAGACCCGGTTACTATGTGGTGTGGTTCGAAATATTTGATGCCGATGGTATTGTTGAAACGTATCGAAAGCGGGTGGTTGTTGCAGCACGGTATTGATTGGACGGTATTGATTGGGGAATAAGCAAGTCTTAATTCAGCGAAAAAGCTTGAAGACCTGTTTTATTTCTTGAAAAGAAAGAAGAGAATCAATAAGACGAACAAGCCACCCATAATGGATAGCGCAATTTTTATCTTACTGTAAGGTCGTTCGCCCTGTACCTCACCGGTTCGTGCATTGATAATAAACTGATATACCTTTTGATTATACCGGTATGCACTGATCCAAACGGGTAAGAGAATGTGCTTGAAGGTTGGATCGTTGTATGTGGTGTTGGTATAATGAATCATTTGCTGGTCTCCCCCAATATCTTTTCGGATGGTGCTGGCAATCATAGGCTCCATTACTTGTTTGGCCCGCGAATACGCTACGCGTACATCAACCTGGTAGGTTTCCGTACGGAATCCACTGAGGTATTTATCATTGTACGCAACCAGGTTTTTTAAGTCCCAGGGTTCGAGGGCACGAAGATTTTTCTGAGGAAGTGAAGCAGTAGCTTCAATCAGAAGATCATCGAATTGATTTGAAACAGTACCGGATGCCGGATGCCATCGCACTTTTTGAACTTGCCTCGTTCGGGTTACCGTTTTTCCGTTTTCAACGGTATTGTACGTTTCTGTTACAGAATAATTGATTCCTTTCTGGCCTGTATAGCTCGTTCGTGTATTGCAGTCAAAAGTCCAGAAAGGTAAATACATGCCGGAAAGTTTGCCGGCATGATCGGCATAGTGTTTCAAATCATTTGGTGCAAACCATAATGATTTAAGCCACTGCTTAAAATTCGCACGGGCTTTGGGTTCATCGATACCAAAGGGAAGTAGATATTGTGGTTTATGTAATTGCGAGGTACTTCCCGATTTGACTACCAGCGGTGAAGTACAGAACGGACACCGGTCGGCACTGGTTTTGGAATCCAATGTAATGATGGCGTGACAGCCATCGCATTTCACTGTGGCAACTTCAATTTTATCTTCCCGATCGAAATTGTCGGCTAGAAAATCATCGAGTTTGATCTCTACAATTTTTCCATCAACCTCAGGCTGGGCAATCTCATTCTGTGAACCACAATACTCGCACGCAAGATGCCGGGTACCCGGCTTGAATTTTAATAACGCACCACAACTTGTACAGGCCAGCTCAAGATTGATGGCTTTGGTTTCATCCGTAAAACTGCTCATGCAATTTGATCAAATTCAAGATTAGGGTTGAGGAGGCAACGGTGGAGGAACGGCTCCAAAAGAAGAATTCAGATCGGCAACTTCACCGGCTTTAACCCATCCGGTCATGCCTTGCGACCAAACCAGTGTGTCGCGGGTTAGGGTTCCCTGCTTGATCATATTTTCAAGGGTTTGCCGGGTATAGGGGCCTTGTTGCTGGCCATTAATGGCAACAAAATATTGAGTGGTTGAACCCGGAACCGGAGGCGGGTTCTGCTGATTCTGTTGGTTTTGCTGATTGAACATTTGGGCCATTTGGTTTGCCATGGCGAACCCCATACCCATGCCCATGCCTGCAGAGGCATCACTGCCCGGGTTTTTAGCGGCCTGCTCCATGGCATTAGCTGCCTGGAATTGAGCGTACTGATTTAGGTTGCCAAGAATACCCATGCTGCTGCGCTTATCGAGAGCCGTCTCAACTTCCGGAGGCAGGGAAATATTTTCAACCAGGAATTTAGTTACCTCCAGGCCGTACTCACCAAACTCAGGATTGATTTTACCCGAAATGAATTTGGATAGCTCATCGTAGTTCGCGGCCAGGTCAAGTATGGGAATTTTGCTTTCGCCTACAGCATCGGTAAACCGGGTTACAATTAGATTGCGAAGCTGTTCAGAAACTTCTTCAACTGTAAAGTGTGCCTGTGTTCCGGCTATTTCTTTTATGAATTTACCGGCATCAACAACCTTAACAGCATACGTACCAAAGGCACGAATGCGAATGGGGCCAAACTCAGGATCGCGAAGCATAATGGGATTCTTGGTGCCCCACTTGTTATCGGTAAAATTTTTTGTGTTGACAAAATATACTTCAACCTTAAACGGACTGTTGAACCCATATTTCCATCCCATGATGGTAGTAAGAACAGGCATGTTCTGGGTTTCCAGTTTAACACGTCCGGGCTGATACACATCGGCTATCTGTCCTTCGTTAACGAATACTGCTACCTGGCTTTCGCGCACGGTTAACTGCGCTCCATTTTTAATTTCATTCTGATGCCGGGGAAAGCGCCAAACCATGGTATTGGCACTGTCATCGGTCCATTCAATGATGTCAATTAATTCATTTTTAATTCTATCCCAGAGAGCCATTGTTGGAGTTGATTAAGTTCAAATTAAACACTTCGGAAATTAGTGAATTGTAAACGAAAATACAGGAAAGAATAAACAGGTTCGCGGATGTTTCTTCAATCGAGTAATTTTTTTGTGCCTCACATGCGACACTTTTTATCGGGTATAAAAACGCCATTGTGTAGAATAATTACGGGTAAGAGGCTGGTTGGTTAACGTAACGCGTACGAATTCAACAGGCAAGCTGTTTTCACGCATAACAGCATCATGAAATTGCTTGTAGGTCATTTTGCCACTGTCGACAAGGGCTTTTTTCAACTCATAAAACTGAATGGCCCCCATCATATAGGCCAGTTGATATAAAGGTCCATACCGGCCGGTGAATGATCTCCGAACCTCACCTTCAGCATTGGCGCGTTCATGACCAACCCGGTCAACCAAAAAGTCGATGCACTGTTGAGGGGTCCATTTACCCAAATGATAATTCAGGGAAAAGATGATGCGTGCGCAGCGGTGCATCCGCCAAAATAACATACCTACACGGTCTTCGGCATTGCGTGGAAAATTCATATCCCATAAAATCATCTCCCAGTACAAGGCCCATCCTTCTGTCCAAAAGGGAGTTCGAAAGTTCCGGTAAGCTTTATTCCGGTTATTCATGAATTGCTGAAGATGATGGCCGGCTATGAGTTCGTGATGCACCGTTGCACGGGAGAAATGTGGGTTATTTCCGCGCATGCTCATCATTTTATCATCATGATCCATGGTATGGGTTGGGTAGGAGATTTGAAACAATTCACCACCCAGGAAAAATGGACTGACTTTTTGTTGCTCGGGAGTCATCATTCGCATACGCCAGGTTTCTTCTGCCAAAGGAGGAATGGTGATCAGGTCGTTCTTCTTAATAAACTCGATGGACTGGTTATAGAGATCCAGCATAGCCTCAGGTTGCTTTCCTGCCGGAACATAGGATTGCTTAACTTTTTCAAGTGCCTTTTTCCAGTCGTTGCCGAAGCCCATTTCCTGCGATGCTTTCAGCATTTCCTTATCACACCAGGCAAATTCCTTTAAAGCAATATCGATCAGTTCTTCCGGGGTATATGGAATCATTTCATAAGTGAGTTGCCGGATGATTTCCTCCCGCCCAATTGGGTTGCCAATTATGCCACTGCCATCATCTTTGGGCAGTTTGGTTTTATCTACTTTATTCCGGATGGCGGTGGTATAAAGTTGAAGCGTACTATCCAGCAATTGATAAGGTTTTGGTATCCACCAGGTGAAGCCGGGATCGTAACCGTAATAGAAATCATATACACTTTTTAATGCAGTTCGCTGGCCCGTCAATACTTCTTCAGCCCGGTGCACCAGGGCCGGACTCAGATTGGGTTCATTGGGAAGTTTTTTCAGGGCATCCTGAAGTTGCAGTTGTACAGTGTACAGGTTTTGGGCAACTTCTTCAGCATTCAGGCTTAACCCGCGTCTCCGTTTCTTTTCGAGTTCATATATAGGGGAAGTTAGGGAAACATATTTTACAATCTGATCATATTCCTTTTGCTCGGTATCTAAGGATGTCATTTCATAGCGAAGTAGTTTATTCATCATGAGGTAATCCACTTTCCCGGATTGTGAAAGCGTTTCAAAAGGAAGCTGCTCGAGCCGTCTGAGATAATCCACACAGAAGGCTTTCATACGTTCTCTGCGCTCGGGAGACCCAGCAATGGTGTAAAAACGATTAAGACTACCCTGGTCAGCCTCAAAATTGACGATCAAGTCATGAACTTCACTGGTCTGTCTGAATAGATCGGGTTGAGCGGTGGTTGATAAAACGGTTACAGAAAAAATAAGGAGGTAAAGAGATGGAGCTTTCATCAGATAGCAGATAATTGTTATTCAATCTACGGGCACAAATCATTTTTCACAACTAATGAAAGGTATACGACTAGCCATTCTATCAAGTATCTGGATAGGCTTTAGGTAATAAGTTCTCCTTTATTTTTTGTTTTACCCCTCACCCCCTATTTTTGCGCAACTTTTTTAAAGAGGGAACGATCATGGCAAAAGCAAAAAAACCCGCAAAAGCAGCAAAAAAGAAGCCTGTAAAAGCAAAGTCAGCGCCTAAAAAAGCAGCAAAAAAACCGGCTGCCAAACCGGCCGCAAAGAAAGCAACCAAAAAACCGGTAGCAAAAAAGGCAACCAAACCGGTTGTAAAGAAGGCGGCCCCTAAAAAGCTTGAGATAAAGAAAACAGTTCAGCGTGCTGCCGTTGAAAAGAAAGAAACTTCTCCTAAGAAAGTGACCATTCAGTCAAAACCTGTTGCTAAAACAGTGCCTGTTGTTCCCAATATTTCTTTCTTCCCTCCAATTACGCAACGTCCGATTGCTCACAAACCGGCTAATAAGCCTTCAGTTCCCGAGGATAAAACACGGTATTCGGAAGAGGAATTAAAGGAGTTCGAAGCTTTGATTCTTGAAAAGCTTGAAAAAGCTCGTAATGAGTACCGCATTTTAAAGGAAACGCTTAACCGCAATAATGATGAAGGCACGGATGCCACATCGGGTGGAAACACCAAAGTGCTGGAAGACGGAGCCGAAACAGCTGAAAAGGAAAATTTGAGTCAGTTGGCTGCCCGTCAGCAGAAATATATAACCAACCTGGAGAACGCCCTGGTCCGTATTAAAAACGGAACGTATGGTATTTGCTCGGTTACGGGTAAGCTGATTCCGAAAGAGCGACTGATTGCTGTACCCCATACAACTCAGTCCATTGAGGCTAAAATGATGAAAAACGACTAATTTGAGATAGAAATAGCCTGGTGGCATTTCTTCTTTTTATATTCCCGAATGGATTTTCTTCTGAACCACATTGAAGCGCTGATTTTTTGTTCGCCAACGCCCATTAAGTTAGCCGACATTAAAGCGTGTCTTTCCGAAATGTTTAATGCCGATGTTCCGGAAGAAGACATTATTAACTCGATACAACGGCTGGAAGAAAAATATTCAGCGGATGAGTTTGCCTTTCAATTGAACCGTGCAGCAGGAGGGTATCAGTTTTTAACCAAACCGGCATACCAGGCCAGCATCAGCATCATGTTGAAGCAACAATCCAAAAAGCGGTTGTCAACCTCTGCAATGGAAACACTTTCCATCATCGCCTATAAACAGCCCATTTCGAAACCGGAGATAGAAACCATACGCGGAGTGAATTGTGATTATGCCATTCAAAAGCTGTTGGACAAAGGCCTGATTGAAATTAAGGGTAAAGCAGAAACCATTGGCCGACCCATGTTGTATGGAACATCAACCAAGTTTATGGAGTATTTTGGAATAAATGACCTGGCCGATTTACCGTTGCCTAAGGATTTTTCTTCCGAAATTAATGTGATTGGAGAAAGTACCGATTTAAAGGACACAGATGCGCAAGTCTGAGTCATCCGGTTCTGGCCGAAGAAAAAGAGCTACTTCCCGGAGAGAAGGTTCATCGGGTAAGGCAAAATCCCCAAGACGATCGTCAGGTAGTAGTTCGGGTTACAAACCAACTAATCGAGGGGATAATCGTGAGGAAGGGCGTTTTGGCAAACGGTCTTCGGACACAAAAAAATCATTCGAACATAAGGATGATCGAAGACCGGGAAAAAAGAAATTCACTAAGCCGGGTGAATCACGTACAGGTTCTGGTCCAGATCGAGAACAATCAAAAGAACGCGGATTTTTTAAGAAACAGCAGTTTGGTTCGAATAAGCCCAGACGGTATTCAGATAAGAAGCAAGAAAAGCCAACCATTGCCAATACAACCGGAAAGATTCGGCTTAACCGGTACATAGCCAACAGTGGTGTTTGTTCCAGGCGAGAAGCAGATGAATTGATTAAGATGGGACTTGTTTCGGTAAACGGAAAAGTAATTACCGAAATGGGCTTTCAGGTGAACCCTGGAGATGAAGTACGGTATGAAGATAAAGTGTTGAGGGCTGAAAAACCGGTTTATATACTTCTGAACAAGCCTAAGGGTTATTTAACTACTACTAAAGATCCCCAGGAACGCAACACGGTAATGCACATTGTCGGATCTTCCATAAAAGAACGTGTCTATCCGGTAGGAAGACTGGATCGAAATACAACCGGATTATTGTTACTGACAAATGATGGGGACTTAGCAGAAAAATTGTCGCACCCTTCTTACAATGTGAAGAAAATCTATAAGGTTGAACTCAATCGCCCCCTAACTAAAAATGATTTTCAAAAAATACTCGATGGTGTTCAACTTGAAGAAGGACGAGCAATGGTAGATGATCTGGCTATAGTTTCAGAAGATGGAAAAACAGTAGGCATTGAATTACACATTGGCTGGAACCGGGTAGTACGAAGAATATTCGAAAAATTAGAATATGAAGTTGTCAAGCTTGACCGATCGGTTTATGCTGGCCTTGATAAAAAAGATTTACCCCGCGGTCATTGGAGGTTTTTAACCCAGGAAGAAATAATCAGACTCAAGCATTACGGCAAGTAACTGGTTAGAGAGTACTATGAGCCGCGTTTATGCATAGACGGGGCTTTTTTATTTAATCCGGGTTGAAGAAAAGACGTACTGGTAAATAAAAAAACCCCAGTGAAGGCTGAGGTTTGTTTTTCTGTGGTGACGGAGGGAATGCTGACGCTGCGGTCAGCATCCTGACTGGCTTTGCCACGTCAGGGTTGAACCCGAAGAGGAGTGATCGCAATTGATCCTTGTGGAGGATACTTTTTAATAAAATCGATGGTACGTTTATTGGATAGGTTCTTCAGTTTCAGCTCAAGTTCGTAGGCTTCGGTTTTCGAAGGTTTTGAGGTATACCAAACCAAATCCCAGGGAATAAATTTTCTGGTATAAGTTACTTTACCCGAATTATGTTCCTCGATCCTTCTTAAGAGATCATCGGTATGTCCTTTGTAGAACGAGTCGTTCAGATTGCTTTGTAAGATGTATACCCAATAAGTCATAAAAAAACCCCAGCGAAGACTGAGGTTTGTTTTTCTGTGGTGACGGAGGGAATTGAACCCCCGACACAAGGATTTTCAGTCCTTTGCTCTACCAACTGAGCTACGTCACCGATAATTCATTAACCTGACCTGCTGTCAGGGGGCACAAAAGTATGTATTTTTATATTCGGTGCAAAACCATCTGGAATTTTTGGAATTATTGTTATTGAGGCTTAACTAACCAGCATGATTTCACAACTCGTTTTCATTTTAACCCTGGCTGTTTTTACTTTCTTCATCCGTAAACGAATTCTATTTATTAGTCGGGGAATCCGTCTTGGTAAAGAAGTAACGTTAACCGGTTCGGTAAATGAGCGTATCAAAAATGTGCTTCTAGTTGCCTTTGGTCAGAAAAAAATGTTTAAGCGTTTTATCCCGGCCATTCTTCACCTTTTTATTTATGTGGGGTTTGTCGTGATCAACCTGGAAGTACTGGAATTTATAGTGGATGGTATTGCCGGAACCCACCGGATTTTTGCCCCTTTGTTAGGTGGATTTTATGGGATTCTCATGAATGTATTTGAATTCCTTGCCGTAGCTGTATTGATGGCCTGCGTGTTTTTTTTAGTACGGAGAAATGTATTGAAAGTACCTCGTTTCTGGTCTGCGGAAATGACATCATGGCCACGGCTGGACGCAAACATCATTCTGATTGTTGAAATAATTCTGATGGTAGCCATACTTACCATGAATGCTGCCGACCAATTATTGCAAACCCAGGATGCAAGTTATCCTCAAACGGGAACATTATTTTTCACCAGCTTCCTGATTCCTGTCCTTCAGAGCTTCGACTTAACAAACTTAATCATCATCGAGCGATTTGCATGGTGGTTTCACATTGTGGGCATTTTTGCTTTTGCACTTTATGTTACTTACTCCAAGCACCTTCATATTTTCATGGCTTTTCCAAATACCTATTTTGCAAGGCTTGAACCCAAAGGACAAATTAATAATATGCCTGTTGTAACCCATGAAGTGAAGTCAATGCTGGGTCTTGCTGAAGCATCCAATACTAATGCTGTTCCGGGCAGGTTTGGAGCCAAAGACATTAATGATCTTTCCTGGACTAACCTCATGGCTTCGTATGCATGCACCGAGTGTGGTCGGTGCACGTCTGAATGCCCGGCTAACCTTACCGGAAAGAAATTATCTCCACGAAAAATCATGATGGATACACGCGACCGGATGGAAGAAGTTATAAAAAGTATGGATGCGGGTGGTCCCGGGTTAAGCGATGGTAAAGCCTTGTTGGGAGATTATATAACCAAAGAGGAAATCAATGCATGCACCAGCTGCAATGCCTGTGTTGAGGCATGCCCGGTACTGATTAATCCGCTCGAGATTATTCTTGAATTAAGACGATACGTAGCCATGGAAGAGTCAGGATCACCGGCTTCATGGAATGCCATGTTTCAAAATATTGAAACCAACTTTGCCCCCTGGAAATTTTCTACAGGCGACCGGTTCAATTGGGCCAACGAATTGAAATGAAAAATCTATTTAATTCAGCCGATGCTCATGAGTTGATCGAACGGATCAATAAGCTTACTCCACAAAGCCAGAGGCTTTGGGGTAAAATGGATGTTGCGCAGATATTTGCACATTGTTCCATCTTGTTGCGGGTTGCCCGGGGTCTGGATAAGCCGAAAAGAAGATTCATTGGATTGTTACTGGGCCCACTTGTGAAAAATACATTCTTCGGTGAAAAGCCACATCCAAAAAACAGTCCCACTGATAAAACATTTATTGTAAGCGATCAAAAACATTTTGACTCAGAAAAGGCAAATCTGATTGAACATATTAGAGCTTTTTCTGAGGGAGGACCAGCGGCTTGTACTACGCACCCCAATCCCTTTTTTGGTAAACTAACACCCGATGAATGGGCACTGGGTCAGTATAAACACATTGATCATCACCTTAAACAGTTTGGAGTTTAAAACAGATAGCAACGATGAAAGTACCTACACTTGCGGAGTTAACGGCACGAGGAGAAAGTCCTGAAGTTGTTTTTTGGGTAGGATGTGCCGGATCTTTTGATGACCGGTACAAACGTGTAACCCGGGCATTTGTCAAAATATTGGAAGCCGTAGGAACAAAATATGCTGTGCTTGGCACTGAGGAAACATGTACCGGAGATCCAGCCCGTAGGGCAGGCAATGAATTTCTTTTTCAGATGCAAGCTATGAATAACATCCAGGTATTAAACGGTTATGGTGTTAAGAAAATCGTTACGGCTTGTCCTCATTGTTTCAACACTCTTAAGAATGAATACCCTGAACTGGGAGGCAACTATGATGTTATCCATCATTCAACCTTTTTACAGCAATTGATTGCTGAAGGCAAAATTAAAATCAGTGACGCATCCTCCTTCAAGGGAAAGAAAGTTACGTACCATGATTCCTGTTATTTAGGCCGGGCCAACGCAATTTATGAAGCGCCACGTGCCGTGCTGGAGGCGCTTGATGTGGACTTGGTAGAAATGAAGCGTTGTCGTACAACAGGTTTATGTTGTGGTGCCGGAGGTGCCCAGATGTTCAAGGATGCCGAAAAGGGGAAAAAGGAGATTAATATTGAACGCACGGAGGAAGCATTGAGTACAGGCGCATTGACCATTGCTGTTGCGTGCCCATTTTGTATGACTATGATGACAGATGGGGTGAAAAACAAGGAGAAAGAATCCGAAGTCAAAGTAAAAGACCTGGCAGAACTTATTGCCGAGGCTCAAGGTTTAACTTAGTAAAGAATATTTAGGTAAAGGCTCTTCTATGTACGTACCCTTCGAAAGTTTACCCGATACAGCCCGTGTTTGGGTGTACCAGGCTGAACGCAAATTATCATCCGATGAAGTCAATACAATTTCCAGTTGGCTGGCTTCGTTTACTGATCAATGGGCGGCACATAATCAACCGCTTAAAGCCTCGTTTACTATAAGAGATGAACATTTTATTGTGTTGGCAGTAGATGAGCAGTATAATGAAGCAAGTGGTTGTTCCATTGACACTTCTGCACGAACGATGCAGATGATTTCTGAGAAGACAGGTATTGATTTTTTTACGCGAACGAATGTGGCTTTTTGGATTAATAATACCGTTCAATTAATCCGGGTATCTGAATTATCACGTAAGCGCGATGAAGGTTTCTGGGATGCCCACTCATTGATATACAATACAGCCGTAGTAACGGTTGGTGATTTGAAAACAAATTGGCTGGTCAGAGCTTCTGAATCCTGGCTGAAGCGGTATCTAAAGACACAGAACGTATAGCTGCGTTCGTATTGGTTTGATTTCTACCTTTTTTTGTAGCTTTATTTATTAAAGACAGAAATGATGAGGTTATTGATTGTATGGATTGTTGGAATGGGGGTACTCGCATCCTGTAGTGTTGAAAAGAAAGCAACAAAAGCATTCCGTTCGGGTAAATATCAAAACGTGATAAGCCTGTATAAGAACGGCAAGCCTAAGGATCAGGCGAAAGCTAACTACTACATCGCTGAGTCTTACCGCTTAACCAACCGGTTAAAAGAAGCAGAGCCGTATTATGCTAAAGCTGGCGGTGCAGGTGTGGATAAGGATTCGGTTCAATTTTATTATGCCCAGGCACTGAAGGCCAATACAAAGTACGATGAATCACGTCAGCAGTTGGATGAATTAATTAAACGATCATCCAATGAAAAATTGAAGGCTCGCGCTAATAATGAATATGAAGGATTGGCCAACCTGGCCAGCTTAAAAGAAAGAAGCAGTTATTACAAAGTCAAAAATCTGGAACTGCTGAACACACCCGGCAGTGAGTATGCACCGGTTTACCTGAATAATGAGCTTTATTTTACTTCTTCACGGGGAAATGGAAAAATTTATGAAGCTGAGGGAAAACCTTATACGGGTATTTTTAAAGTTGCAACACGGGGAGCCAATGTAGATGTTGCAACTATTCAGCCGCTTCCCTATGGGATTATCAATGATGAATTCAGAAATGTTGGCTGCCCGGCATTTACACCCGATGGAAGAACCATGGTTTTTGCGAAGGGGAATACATCCAAAAAGAAAGGCGGTGCTGATGTCGATCTCTTCCGAACCCAATTCAGAAGCGGTGCCTGGAATGAGCCGGTTCCGGTAAACATCAACACCCAATTCAAGGACGAGTATGATGCAGTAGCCCGTAAAAATAGTTGGGATTCTTCGCCTTCTTTCTCTCCGGATGGCCGCACACTTTATTTTGCCTCCAACCGCCCGGGTGGTTATGGGGGTACCGATTTATACTCAGCATCCATGGATTCCAGAGGAAGGTTTTCACGGGTTCGTAACCTGGGACCGGATATCAATACATCCGGAAACGAGATGTTTCCCTATGTGGCTGAAGACGGAAAACTCTATTTTGCTTCTGATGGTCATCCCGGATTTGGAGGGCTCGATTTATATGCAGTTAAAAGAGCCAGTGGTAAAACTACAATTGAGAACCTGGGAGAGCCCATGAACTCGAATGCCGATGACTTTGGAATTTTTCTGTTCCGACCTGATCGCGGATTTTTTACTTCAAATCGTGAAGGAGGAAAAGGAGATGATGACATTTATACATTCGTTAATGAAGACCCCAACCTTAAGGTCGTCAACTATTACCTCGCAGGTATTACCTATACCCCTGATTCAGATAGTTCACTTCAGATTCTTCCCAATACCCGTGTTTCCTTGCTGGATGCCAATGGTGAAGTGATGCAGGATTACGTAACAGGCAACGATGGTAAATTCCTCTTCAGAGTGTATGAGAACGAAGACTATAACCTGGTTGGCGAAACAGATGGTTATCTGGTGAAACGGCAAGAGTATACAACGCGTGGCAAGTCGGTAAATCCTTCAACACTCAAAGATTTAATTACCAATATTACCCTGGATACGTTGGTTGTACTCGATAAAATCGAGATCAATAAAGTTTTTGTACTGGAGAACATCTATTTCGGATTTGATAGTGCCAACATAAGACCTGACGCTGCCCGTGAACTCGATAAATTAGCACAGCTGTTAATTGATAATCCGGAAATAAAAATTGAGATGGGTTCACACACCGATAGCGTTGCATCGAATGCCTATAACTATGAGCTTTCAAAGCGAAGAGCAGAGGCGACAGTATCCTACCTGATTAAAAAGGGCATCGCCCCCGATCGGTTAACGGCTAGAGGTTATGGGGAGGAATTTCCGATTGCCCGTAACACCAATCCCGATGGAACGGATAATCCGGAAGGACGAGCCAGAAACCGTAGAACAGAATTTAAGATCATTGAAGTGGGTGTAATGCCGAAACCGCTTCTTGAAGATGAGTTCGATGAAGACAAGTACTTCCGAAAGGGAGGTGAGATTAAAAAGGGGAATGATTAATATTCAGCCCACTGAATGCCGGATATCCTCCGGCATTTTTAATTTGGCTTTTTCTAACTTTGACCCCGCTTAACTATTGAAGATTATGAAATTCCGAATCGAAAAAGACACCATGGGTGAAGTTCATGTTCCTGCAGATAAATACTGGGGCGCACAAACAGAACGTTCACGCAACAATTTTAAGATTGGTCATGAAGCCAGCATGCCAAGGGAAATAATTTATGCTTTTGCTTATTTGAAAAAGGCGGCTGCAATGGCAAACCACGAACTGGGTGTTTTACCGAAGGACAAAATGGAATTGATTTCAGTTGTATGCGATGAAATGCTCACCGGACAACTCGATGGTGAATTTCCCCTTGTAATCTGGCAAACCGGCTCAGGAACACAAAGCAATATGAATGTCAATGAGGTGATTGCTTACCGCGCCCACGTCTTGAAAGGAGGTAAGCTTACCGATGAAAAGAAAATCCTTCATCCCAATGATGATGTAAACAAATCTCAGTCATCCAACGATACATTTCCAACGGCCATGCACATTGCTGCTTATAAGATGGTTAAGGAAATCACCCTGCCCGGCATGAAGAAACTGAGAGATACGTTAGAGAAGAAATCCAAAGAATATAAGGAAATCGTAAAAACAGGGCGTACGCATTTTATGGATGCAACTCCGCTCACGTTAGGGCAGGAATTTTCAGGATACGTCCAGCAGATCGATAACAGTATGCGGGCTGTTTCTAATGCACTCGAAATGATTCGGGAATTGGCGTTGGGAGGTACAGCGGTTGGGACCGGATTAAACACGCCTAAAGGATATGATGTGCTGGTGGCCAAGAAGATTGCTGAGCTTACTGGGTATCCGTTTGTAACGGCACCCAACAAGTTTGAAGCATTGGCGGCTCACGATGCCATGGTTGAACTTTCCGGTGCACTTAAACGTGCGGCAGTAGCATTGATGAAAATTGCCAATGATGTGCGTATGCTTAGCTCAGGACCACGATGTGGTATAGGCGAAATCATTATTCCGGATAATGAACCCGGTTCATCCATTATGCCGGGGAAAGTTAACCCCACTCAGCCCGAAGCATTAACAATGGTGTGTGCCCAGGTAATGGGTAATGATGTAGCCGTTTCAATTGGTGGAGCAACCGGACATTTTGAGTTAAATGTATTCAAGCCCCTTATTGCGGCCAACGTATTGCAATCAGCGCGGTTATTGGGCGATGCCTGTGTTTCATTTAATGATAAATGTGCGGAAGGCATTGAACCCAATCATGAAATGATCAGGCAACATCTTGAAAATTCATTAATGCTGGTAACCGCATTAAACACACACATCGGGTATGAAAACGCAGCACGCATTGCCAAGAAAGCACATAAGGAAAACATGACACTACGCCAGGCAGCAATTGAATTGGGCTTACTTACTTCAGAACAGTTTGACGAATGGGTGCGTCCGGAAAAAATGGTTGGAAGCCTCTAAAATGGTAATTTGAAAATATTTTGTACTTTTAATAAACTTTTTAAACTCGATTCAATGAAAACCTTACCAATTCTCTTCTGTCTGTCTTTACTTTTTGCGGGCACAGAGACTTTCGCTCAGTTATCCAAACAGGAGAAAAAAGAGTGGAAGAAAAAAGCAAAAGAGTATGCCAAGCAACCGCAGAACTTAAAGCAGTTCACAGAAGACAAACAAAGTGCAGACAACCAGGTTGCTGCCCTTAACAAACGTGTTGCCGATATGCAGCGTGCTGTCGGTGAAAAAGATGCCCGCATTGCTGAACTGGAAGATCAGCTGTCGCAGGCACGTGGTCAACTCAGTTCTGCCCGGGCTGAATTAGCTAAAATGAAGGAAAGTCCGGCTCCTATGGATTTCTCGAGAGGGGTTGTGTTTAAAGTGCAGGTTGGCGCATTTAAAAATAAGGATCTGGCTAAGTACTTTGATAATAACCCGAATTTCGGGGGTGAGGTTCGTGAAAATGAACCTCAGCGAATTACAATCGGAATTTTCAGGGATTATTGGGAGGCAGATCAGTTCAAGAAATACATGCGCGAAATGGGTGTAAAAGACGCGTGGATAGTACCTTATCGTGACGGACAAAGAACCGATATCAAAGAAGTCCTGGAAAGTGTTGTAAGTGAAAAGCCTAAGACCGAGTAAAAAAATTAAAAAGTAAGACTCACCTTACTTAAGCAGTATGTATACAGACGCATACTGCTTTTATTTTTTTATGTCTTAAACATTAGGGAGTTTTGTCTATGATTAGGTTTGGCTTGGTTGTATGGTTGATTGTAAACAGTATTACCTCGTGGTCACAAGATCGTGTGGATCGATTGGTGATTAAGTCTAAAGAGGTTTTTAAAATAGATAATTCGGGATCATTAAATGTAGATTCACTTATCATCGAGGATTCAGCCCGGATTGAATTAAACAGGAGCGAACAGGACAATTACATTCGCGCACGTGTTATTCTTGCAGGCAATGGCGTTGTTATAAGTGGTGCCGGTATTAATGGTGAACCCGGAAAATCAGGCAGTACGGGTAAATCCTATATCACTCCATGTCAAAGTGGAATGCCGGGAGCAGATGGAAGTTCAGGAAGACCCGGTACGAATGGATTGAATCTATATTTTTTCGTGGATGTCTTGTCCGTTTCAGGATCAATGATGATTGATCTTTCAGGAGGTTCCGGAGGCCATGGAGGTTGCGGAGGCAATGGTGGTGACGGTAGTCCGGGCACGCTGCATTGCAATGGTGGTACCGGGGGAAATGGCGGTAATGGTGGAAATGGAGCATCCGGTGGTGATAGCGGTAACCTTACAATTGGAAGTGCAAATGAAGCCTCAATCCGAAAATTGATTGGATCCAGCTTGATTTTTAGAAACTATGGCGGTAAGGCAGGATTAGGCGCACGTGGAGGTGTACCGGGTTATGCCGGTCTTGGTCCTTCTACTCAAAGTGGTTACCGCCATGGTAAGGATGGAAAAGAAGGAAAATATGGTGCTCATGGTGTGCGTGGTAAGGATGGAATGCTTTCCTTTGGGTTGACGCAATGAGACGGAATGGAAAAAAAGTGGATCTATAAGACAATCCCACCCAAAGAGCAAATAACAGAATTAGGCAACCAGCTCAATCTTAATCCCTACCTCACTACAATCTTACTTCAGCGAGGCATTGAATCTCATCAACAAGCAAAAGCATTTTTCAGGCCTTCACTCGATCAACTTCACGATCCATTCCTTATGCAGGATATGGATCAGGCTGTTGAGCGATTAAAGAAAGCCATCGACTTCAGGGAAAAAGTATTAATCTATGGAGATTACGATGTAGACGGAACATCGGCCGTTGCACTGGTCTATAATTATCTTCATCAGCTTCATCCGGAATGTGCTGTTTATATACCGGATCGGAATAAGGAGGGTTATGGAATTTCACAAACCGGAATAGAATGGGCGGAGGAGAATAGGTTTACATTGATCATTGCACTTGATTGTGGCATCAAGTCTTCCGATATGGTGATGTTGGCCAACCACAAAGGCATTGATTTTATTATCTGTGATCATCACTTGCCCGGTGATAAAATTCCGAATGCAGTAGCCGTACTTGATCCCAAGCGCGAGGATTGTACATATCCTTACAAAGAATTAAGTGGATGCGGACTTGGATTCAAGTTAATGCAGGCTTTTGCCAGGCGATATGATGAAGAGCAAAATGTTCTGAAATACCTTGATCTGGTTGCTGTTAGTATTGCCTCCGATATTGTTCCTATTACTGGTGAAAACAGGGTGCTTACCTATTTTGGGTTGAAAAAACTTAATGACAATCCATTGCCCGGTCTGAAGGCACTGAAAGAAATTTCACAGGTCAGGAGTGATCTTGATGTTTCAGGCATCGTGTTTTCATTGGGCCCTCGAATTAATGCAGCAGGCCGAGTGGCTCACGGCAGCGCTGCAGTTGATTTATTAACGGCCACAACAGAAGACGAGGCAATGGAATTGGCCGAACGTGTCAATTTAAAAAATGATTTGCGAAGGGAATTTGACATAACAATTACAGAAGAGGCTATCGCAATGATAGACTCCAATGAGTCCCTTCGAAATGCAAAATCAACAGTGCTCTTTAAAAACACCTGGCATAAAGGAGTAATTGGCATAGTTGCTGCAAGGTGTATTGAAAAATACTATCGGCCAACAGTGATACTCACGGAATCAAATAATAAAATCACAGGATCAGCGCGAAGTGTTAATGGTTTTAATGTATATGAAGCCATTCATAGCTGCGGTGATCTCCTTGAAAAATTCGGAGGGCATAAATATGCAGCTGGCCTGACTATGGATCTTCAGAATCTTGAAGCTTTTCAGGCCCGGTTTGAAGAAGTTGTATCCAAAACGATTTCGGAGGAGATGCTTAAGCCTGTAATAGAAATAGATGTACCTATCGTTTTTGATCGGATTACTCCCAAGTTTGTGCAGATTCTGAAACAGATGGCACCTTTCGGACCTGAAAATCAGAAGCCTGTTTTTGAAGCCCGTCAGGTTTATGTGAACAACTCCTTAACGAGTTTCAAAGACCGGCACATTCGGTTTTTGGCCGCCCAGGAAGGAAGTGATAATGTGTTTCAGGCTGTTGGTTTCGATCTGGCCGACTATTACGATCAACTGGCTACAGGTGAAGTTTTTCGAATGGCCTTTACTATTGAAGAAAATGTGTTTAATGGGAACACCAGCATCCAGTTGAAAATACGAGACATTAAGTTTGACTAATTTTGCAATGGAATATCTGCCAGCATGATATTAAGAGCCGAAAATCTTGTTAAAAAATATAAAAGCCGAACGGTAGTGGATCATGTTTCGGTAGAAGTAAAGCAGGGTGAAATCGTTGGCTTGCTGGGGCCCAATGGTGCCGGTAAAACGACATCTTTTTATATGATCGTTGGCCTGATTAAGCCCAATGAAGGCAGGATCTTTTTAACCGATGAAGAGATAACTGCCTTGCCCATGTATCAGCGTGCACGCAGGGGCATAGGTTACCTGGCACAGGAAGCTTCCGTGTTTCGTAAACTTACGGTTGAAGAAAACATTATGTCGGTACTGGAAATGCGCGAGTTTACACGGCAACAGCGTAAAGATAAAGTCGATCAGCTTATAGAAGAATTCAGCCTGCAGAAAGTGAGAAAGAATCTGGGGATGTCGCTTTCAGGTGGAGAGCGAAGAAGAACAGAAATTGCCAGGGCACTGGCCGTAGATCCGAAGTTTGTATTACTGGACGAACCTTTTGCAGGGGTAGATCCGATTGCCGTAGAAGAGATACAATCAATCGTGGCTAAGCTCAAGAAAAAGAACATTGGTATTTTAATAACCGATCACAATGTAGATGAAACCTTGTCTATTACCGACCGTGCGTATTTGATGGTCGATGGAAAATTATTTAAATCGGGTACGGCAGAAGATCTGGCTAATGATCCACAAGTACGTAAAGTATACCTCGGCCAGAACTTTGAATTACGAAGGGCAAAAGTAGTTTCACCAGGCTCCTGATTCCTGCATTTTTTATTTACACCAACAATCTTTTGATTGTACCAACCCAACCGAATTCTGAAGATTCTCTTTACTTTTGAATTTACCACGATTCAATGGGCCTCCTGAACTCCATACTAACCTGGGTGATGAAGAAGCGAATTCATCAGATCGAGCTCTTCATGAAATATCCGCATGAAGTTCAGGATGAACTCTTCCGCAAGTTGATTCTTACAGCCCGACCTACTGAATTCGGATTAAAATATGATTTTAATTCCATAACCACCTATCAACAGTTTCGCGACCGCGTGCCTGTTCATACCTACGAAAATCTATTTGTTTATATCGAGCGGTTAATGCGCGGTGAACAAAATATTCTCTGGCCCTCGGAGATAAAATGGTTTTCAAAATCTTCTGGCACAACCAATGCACGAAGCAAATTTATTCCGGTTTCACAAGAGGCACTTGACGATTGCCATTTCAAAGGAGGAAAAGATTTGCTTTCCATTTATGTTAACAATTACCCGGAAACCCGGATATTCAATGGAAAAGGATTGGGCGTTGGCGGAAGCCATCAGCTCAATGAATTCGATCCAACAGCCAGTTCACATTATGGCGATGTCTCAGCCGTGATCATGCAAAATCTTCCCATATGGGCCGAATTTATCCGTACACCAAGCTTACAAACGGCCCTCATGAGCAACTGGGAAGAGAAGATTGAAAAGATGGCCGTAGAAACCGCCCAGCAAAATGTTACCAACATCGCAGGCGTGCCAACCTGGACAGTACTTTTAATTCAACGAATTGTTGAGCTTGAAGGCAAGCG
>JALOMY010000182.1 GCA_025455225.1 Cyclobacteriaceae bacterium
CCGCTTAGGGATTGTCAGGGAGAAATTTCCGGATGCTGAGGTAGTCTTCGGGGTAATTATGGGTACCGGTTGTGGGGGTGGAATAGTTGTACGTAATAATGTTATTAATGGCCTTCAGGGAATTGCCGGAGAGTGGGGGCATAATTTCCTTGATGAATCAGGTGGAAAATGTTACTGCGGTAAAATCGGGTGTGTGGAAAACATTATTGCCGGTCCGGCATTGGAACGCTATTATTTCGAACAAAGCGGCAATAAGCGAAAGCTAAAGGAAATAGTGGCACTTGCCAATGGAAAGTCAGATACCGTTGCCCTGAAGACTATTCAGCGATTAAACGAAATGTTCGGTAAAGCCTTAAGTGTTGTTATTAATATTTTGGATCCGGATGTAATTGTGATTGGAGGAGGGGTAGGAAATATTGAATCGATTTATACCAGCGGAATTGAGCATCTTAAAAAGTATGTATTCAATGACCGCCTTGATACCCCGATTGTAAAGCCCTTACTCGGTGACAGCGCGGGAGTATTTGGTGCAGCTTTTCTAACTGAAAAATTATAATTATGAAACGTATCGCAGTTGTTGGACCCATCCCGCGAGACCACATCGTAACCCATAACGGAGACCTGATTCAGAAATGGGGATGCATTACCCACCCGGTAATTGCACTATCCGCGTTAGCCGGAGATCAACTGGAAATTATACCCGTAGCCCATGTGCGCAAAGTAGATGTGGATAATGTACGCGAGGTATTTAAAGGCTATAAGGGAATTAATTTAAATCAGATTACATCAAAAAATGACCAGGGTGATATCATCAGCCTTAGGTTCATCGATATGAATAACCGGCTTGAGCGTCAAACCGGGTTTATGGACCCGATTGTTCCGGATGATTTCAAGGATATCCTTAACTGCGATGCCTATGTATTTGTTCCGATCAGCGACTATGAAGTTTCGCTTGATACGCTGAAGTTTATTAAATCGAAAAGTAAAGGACAAATTATCTTTGATGCGCACGGACCCACCACAGCCTGCTTATTAAACGGTGAGCGCCAACGTAAATTCTGGATCGACCGCGATTTATGGCTTCCCTACATCGATATTCTGAAAATGAACCTGGAGGAAGCCCATGCATCCTGGTTTAAAAAGGAATACGAAACATCTGATTTCACGGATACCTCGGTAATCGATCGTAAGGAACTGCTTGAGTTTGCCACGCATTGCCTGGGGTTAGGTGTTAAATGTGTTTATGTAACGGCCGATTCTACCGGATGCCTGGTTTACTATAAGGATAAAGGTAAAGTATATGAAGAAATGGTTCCGGCAGTAAAAGTTAAAGAAGTTATCGATACAACAGGATGTGGCGATTCATTCGCGGGTGGTATAGGATACGGTATTCTTCAAAATCCTACCGGGTATATTCAGGCTGCCCGTTATGGAAATGCTCTTGGTGCTCTGCGTACGCAGGGGAAAACATTTTCTGTTTTTAAACCACTAGCCGAAGTGGATGAAATCCTCCGGAAAACGTACGGAAGCTGATCTAAAGTCAATAGCCCTGCCCGAACGACAGGGCTCTTTATTGTATGATCTTGTAAGCTATTTACACTGCTTTAATTTCAGTTTTCTCTTTAAAGAAGAATATGAAGTAAAGCATCACGGCAATAGCGATGTAAGCCGGTACAAACCATATCTGCGTCCATTGTTGTTCACCGTTTACGGTATAGTAATCGGTAGTGAACCCTGAAAACCAGGTACCGATAAACATACCTACACCATAGGTGGCAAAAGTAAACAGCCCCTGGGCGGCATTCTTGATTTTCTCGCCCGCTTTTTTCTCGGTATACATATAACCCGTTACGAAAAAGAAGTCATAACAGATACCATGCAGAATAATACCTGCGTATAGCATCCATAAATTGGCATCGGCATTACCAAAGGCAAAGCATACATACCGTAAAATCCAGGCTGTCATTCCCAGTAAAAGCATTTTCTTCACGCCAATGCTGTTAAAGAGAAAAGGAATGGCAAGAATAAATACCGCTTCTGAAACCTGGCCCAGAATCATTTTACCAGCTGCATTTTCCATTCCAACCAGGTTTAGAAATAAGTTGGCAAAACCGTAGTAAAATGAAAGTGGAATGCAAACGAGAATAGCTGCAATGAAAAAGATCAGGTAGGGTTTGTCTTTGAATAAAACAAAGGCTTCAGTTCCTAATGCGCTTGAAGCATCCGAACCGGATACTTTTCCTTTAGGAGGTGTATGAGGCAAAACAAAGCTGATAATTCCGAGTAGGGCAGATGCCGAAGCAGCCATAATCCAGGTGTTTGGTGTTTTTTCAATTCCCAGAAACCCGATCATCAGCCCGGCAACAATCCAACCAATAGTACCAAATACCCTGATCCAGGGAAACTGCCTTCCCGGGTCAGCCATTTGCTGAAAGGCAATACTGTTACTAAGAGCAATGGTAGGCATGTATAAAAGAGAGTAGACAACAATCAACCAGTAAAAGGCAGTGTTGCCGGATATCTGAGTAGCCAGGTACAGGAGAACTGCTCCCACGATGTGAAGAATACCCATAATACGCTGGGCAGCAAAATACCGGTCGGCTACCATCCCTACAAAGAAAGGGGAGATCATGGTAGCGATTGCCAGTGCACTGTAAGCGGCACCGATTTGTACTCCGGTAGAATCCAGGAAGGTTGACATATACGTACCCATTGTAACGTACCACGCTCCCCAGATAAAGTACTCGAGCAGCATCATCAAGGACAATTTGGTAAAGACAATCGGTTTCATAGGATGGGGTTTAGTGATGAAAGATAGAAATGCTTTTAAGAATTCTGAATGCTGCTCATCAAAATTATCTGAGTGGTTGATGTGGCATTGGATTCCTTTTAATTCCAAAACGTATGGCATCAGCTTTCGTGAACAAGGAATATTAGACGTTGATCGCCTTGTGATTTTATCAGTCACTTCAGGGGCATCCAAGAGCCATTTTTGACGACCTTAAACGATGGGAATTTGCTTTTGAAAACATCCAAAAAAGAAGAGGTTTTACTGCTTATAAAAACCGATTGAAAAAGCGAATATCACTATTGCAAACGATTGCATAAAATCAGCCCTTAAGTGTTCCATCTTTTCAATATATTGCCTGAGAACACTAAACTTTAACGAACGTGAAAAGAAAACTACGAATGGGAATGGTCGGTGGAGGGAAGGATGCCTTCATCGGATCAATTCACCGGCTCGCAGCCAATATGGATGGACTGATTGAAATCGTGGCCGGTGCCTTAAGCATTAATCCTGAGGTCGCGAAAGAAAGTGGTAAAATGATTTTTCTTGAAGAGAGCAGAACTTATACAACCTTTGAAGAAATGCTGGAGAAGGAAAGCAAACTTCCGGCTGATAAACGAATTGATTTTGTAACCATAGTTACACCCAACTTTGCCCATTATGCACCGGCCGTTATGGCCCTGGAAAAAGGTTTTCATGTTGTTATTGAAAAGCCCATCACCTTTACGATTGAAGAGGCCAGGCAATTAAAAAAGAAAGTGGATGAAACAGGTCTTCTATTATGCCTCACCCATACTTATTCAGGCTATCCCATGGTGCGCCAGGCCCGGGCTATGGTACGTCAGGGTGCATTCGGAAAAATACGTAAGATCATTGTTGAATATCCGCAGGGATGGCTAAGTAAAATGAGTGAACGGGAAGGCAATGCCCAGGCAGCGTGGCGTACCGATCCGAAACGTTCCGGCAAAGCAGGAGCAATGGGTGACATTGGCACACATGCGGCTCATCTTGCAGAATTTATTACCGGTTTAAAAATTACACACCTCTGTGCCGATCTAAACATTATGGTGCCTGGCCGTGCGCTGGATGATGATGGAAACGTTTTATTAAAATTCGATAACGGAGCTGCCGGAATTCTTACTGCATCGCAGATTGCGGCAGGTGAAGAGAATGCCCTGCGCATCCGCGTATACGGAGAACATGGCGGGCTGGAATGGGCCCAGCAGGAACCCAATACTTTGTTGGTGAAGTGGCTTGATAAACCAACCCAGATTTTACGTGCTGGCACGAATGGATTTCTGGAGAAGGAAGCCTTGTTTAATACCCGCACACCCGGAGGTCACCCGGAAGGTTATTTGGAAGCATTTGCCAACCTCTACCGCAATTTTGCGCTAGCCCTTGCAGCTCATATAGAAGGTCAACCTAAACCGGAATACGTAGATTTTCCTTCGGTGGAAGATGGTATCCGCGGAATGGCCTTCATTGATATGGTGGTGAAAAGCGGACAGAGTAAAGAAAAGTGGACACCTTTTGAAGTATAAGCTCGTATGAAAACAATTAAAGGACCTGCTATTTTCCTGGCTCAATTCATGGGCGATGAACCTCCTTTTGATGATATAAAAACCATTTGCAAATGGGCAGCTTCACTGGGTTATGTGGGCGTACAAATACCAACCTGGGACGCCCGATGCATTGATCTGAAGAAAGTTGCAGAGAGTAAAGTATTCGCAGACGAATACCGTGAAACCATCGAGTCATGTGGCGTACAAATCACCGAGCTGAGTACACATTTACAAGGTCAGCTGGTTGCCGTACATCCTGCGTACGATGTCATGTTCGACAACTTTGCTCCGAAAAACATTCGCGGTAAGTATAAAGAACGGACCGCCTGGGCAATTGAACAGTTAAAGCTTGCCGCCAAAGCCAGTAAGAACCTGGGATTAAACGCCCATGCTACGTTTTCGGGTGCCTTGTTGTGGCATACGGTGTATCCATGGCCGCAACGACCTGCCGGTTTGGTTGATGAAGGATTCAAAGAACTGGCAAAACGGTGGTTGCCCATACTGAATGCTTTCGATAAAGCCGGAGTTGATGTTTGTTATGAGATTCATCCCGGAGAAGATTTGCATGATGGCGTAACCTTTGAGCGCTTCCTTAAGGAAACCGGAAATCATCCGCGAGCCCGGTTATTGTTTGATCCAAGTCACTTTGTTTTGCAACAATTGGATTACCTTCAGTACATTGACTTCTATCATCCCTATATTAAAATGTTCCATGTTAAAGATGCTGAATTCAATCCAACCGGAAGAAGTGGTGTTTATGGAGGATTTCAGGATTGGATTGATCGTCCTGGCCGATTCAGATCGTTAGGCGATGGGCAGGTTGATTTTAAATCCATCTTTTCAAAACTGGCCCAATATAATTACGATGGTTGGGCTGTGCTGGAGTGGGAGTGTTGCATCAAACACCCGGAACAAGGTGCAAAAGAAGGTGCTCCATTTATCAAAGACCATATTATCCGGGTAACCGAAAAAGCATTTGATGATTTTGCTTCAGCCGGAAGCGATCGAAAATTAAACCGTAAAATTTTAGGATTATGATATCATTGAAAACTGTAACAGGATTAACCCTGGGAATTCTTCTCTTAACCTCCTGCGGAGGATCCAAATCAGAAACTGAAACCTCATCACCACCCGAATTATCAACCGCGCAGTTAGTTTCAATAGGCAAGACCCTGGTTGATAATTCCGATTGTAAAACATGTCACCACGCCACCAATAAAATCATTGGTCCTTCGCATACAGAGGTAGCGCAGAAGTATGCGTTTAATGACGAAAACATTAAAATGCTTGCCAGTAAGATTATACAGGGTGGAACAGGTGTTTGGGGAGAAGTACCTATGACACCACATCCTGATCTATCCCAGGAAGATGCTGAGAAGATGGCCATTTATGTTCTTTCGCTTGATGGTGAAGAAAGAAAGTAACAGGCATGACCCAACTGGTTTTTGAGAATGAATATGTAATCTGCGAGCTGGATGATTCCCTTCCGGTGTTGAAGCACCGTTGGAAAAAAGAAACACCCGGGCCCATATTTCGCGAAAACCTGGTTAAAATTCACGAACGCTACCTGGAGTACAGCAAAGAACATAGTCACCTGGCCTGGCTTGCCGATACGCGTGAGTTGGGGGAAGTAGACGAAGAAACCGAGGAGTGGTTCACAGAAGTTTGGGAGGATTTATTATTCCGTATTGCCGGGGTAAAATTTCATGTCGTGATTTTAAGTGAAGATTTGTTTGCTGAATACCCGATGGAACGCTTTAAGCTTGAGGCTGAAGAACGATTTAAAGAACTGGAAGTTCAGTTGGGTGTTTTTTCTGATGAAGAGGAGGCCTACGACTGGATTCGTACACGATAATACCTAAGTTAAAACACATGAAAAGAAGAACATTTATTCAAAACGC
>JALOMY010000016.1 GCA_025455225.1 Cyclobacteriaceae bacterium
CCCGTCCGCGTACCGATGCACCCCGTGGTGGTAACAACCGCGGTGGTGGATTCAAAAGAAATTTTAATAGAGACAATTATTAATAATTTCGGATACCGTGTAAAAACCCCGATTGAATCGGGGTTTTTTTTTGCCCGAATTCAGGTAATAATTTTACTTTCATGAAATAATTGAATGCTTAGATCGTAAATTCACAGAATACCTGTTTTGTTACAATTCAATTGACCGAGTAAGTAACTCTTTATGAATGACCAGGAAAAGCGGCTACTGGATTTATTGGAAAAAGCGAACCAACTGGAATTGATTCAGCAAAACCTGAGTCGCGAAATTGAAAGCTTGCGGCACGATATTGAAGAAGCTCAACATAAATCATCGCTCAAACAGGTACCTCCAAAAAAACCAGTTGAAACTTCGCAACCCAATTCAATCAAATCCGAAATTCCTAAACCACCTTTACCCAAACCTAAACCGTTACCCGAAACACCGACTAAGCCCAGTGTAAAACCCGAGAAACCAGAGTTAAGCAATGAGCCAACCCGGTGGGAAGAATTTATAGGAACCAACCTGCTGAACAAGATTGGAATTGCCATACTCGTTATTGGAATTGGGTTTGGTGTAAAATATGCCATTGACCATCAACTTCTCAACCCTCTTACCCGGATCATTCTAGCCTACCTGGCAAGTGCAGTCTTGCTGATCGTATCCATTCGCTTAAAAAAAGAGTATATAAACTTCAGTGCCGTATTGCTCAGTGGATCAATGGCCTCATTGTATTTTGTTACCTATGCCGCATATGATTTTTACTCCCTGATGCCGCAATTTCTTGCCTTCGTCATCATGGTTCTATTTACCGTATTCACGGTATTGGCGTCCCTGCAATATAACCTGCAAACCATTGCCATTATTGGATTAGTAGGTGCGTATGGTGTACCGTTTCTATTGAGCAACAACACAGGCCGCGTTGAAGTTTTATTTTCTTACATAGTCATTATTAATAGCGGCATACTGGTATTATCATTTTTTAAGAACTGGAAAATGGTGTATTACACCGCGTTTGGATTAACGTGGTTGATTTTCTCAAGCTGGTATCTAACATCATATGAACAAGACAACCATTTCAACCTGGTTTTTATTTTCTCTACGCTCATCTTTCTGATCTTTTATGCAGCCTTGCTTTCGAATAAATTAATCAAACATGAGTCTTTCGGTTATCTGGACAGTGCCTTTGTATTAACAAATTCATTTCTTGTTTATGGGTATGGCTATTATACCTTAAGTGAACGTGCCGAAAGTGAACCTTACCTGGGTTTATTTACCGTACTGCATGCCGTTATCCATTTTCTGGTTTGCCTGATTCTCTTTAACAGTCACGAACGTTATAAGAACATATTCTTTTTCATTGCCGGACTGGTTCTTACTTTCCTCACCATTGCCGTTCCGGTACAACTGGAAGGCAATTGGGTTACCCTGATCTGGGCCAGTACTGCTGTACTTCTCTTCTGGATTGGCCGTACAAAAAAATTTCCTGCCTATGAATCGATGGCATATCCCCTCATGGTAGTTGCCTTGATAAGTTTACTTGATGACTGGGTTACCTACTATTACTTTGATCAATTTTTCCCGGATGGACTGATTCGCTTCAGATCATTTCTCAACATCCATTTCTTTACCGGACTTTGGGTGAGCGGGGCCTGGTTTGTACTTTTCCGGTTGAATCAAAATCCGGGTTACGAATCTCCGGTCAGGCATAAGGAATTGAAATCCTTAATTCATTACGGCATTCCTGTACTTCTGATCGGAACTGTCTATTTTACCTTTGTAAACGAGATCGGTCATTACTGGAATCAGTTGTTTGCTGAGTCGGGTATACCGGTTGCCCTGGAGGAAAGCACCTATACTGAATACAATCAGGATCTTTTACGTTTCAGATCCATTTGGATTATCAATTTTTCAGCCTTGCTGGCTACTATCTTATCCCTGCTTTGCTTGCGGTTTAAACCGGGAAATACAACTACAGGATTGGCATTGTTGGTGAATTACCTGGTTATCGGATCATTCCTGACTATTGGATTGTACGAATTGTACAGCCTGCGTGAAAATTATTTATTACAGGATGACAAACGCATTTTCACTCCTGATTTTATGAACATACTAATCCGGTATATTCAATATGCATTCGTTCTTCCGCTCATTTGGGTTTCTTACCGCATCGTGTGTCAGGTTGATTTCACTGAAACCATTAAGAAAACAGAACGAGTGCTTTTCCATCTGATTGTACTAGCGATTTTGAGCAGTGAGTTAATTAATTGGCTGGATCTGGTACAAGTAGAAAATACGAACAAGCTCGGACTTACTTTATTGTGGGGAGCTTATGCCTTGTTATTGATTATTTTGGGTTTAACCAGGGATCAGAAATTCATACGTGTTACCGGAATCACTTTGTTTGCTATAACCATACTCAAGTTATTCCTCTACGATATGGCCGGCATGAGTACCATTTCGAAAACCCTTGTCATGATTATACTGGGTGCGTTAATGCTAATTTCCTCCTTCCTGTACAACCGAAGTAAAAGAGTAAAAGCTTCATGATTACGCGTTATTTAACCCTTCTTTTATTATTAGGAATTACAAGTTCCTCCTTCGGACAGAAAAATTCATTTCAGTATAAGCGGGCGATCAACCTGCCTGCTGCTGAAGATTGGTATTCCATATCACTGCCCGAGGAAATTTTCAGCCATCTTCAACCTGATTTTTCTGACCTTCGCATTTTTTCAATCATAGATAAAGACACGGTTGAGATCCCTTACTTACTCGAGATTAAAACACGATCGTCTACCGAAGAAGTTTATGAACTTCCTGTCTTTAATCTCAGTCGTTCAGGAAATTCACTTTCCTTTACTCTTGAGTTGCCCGAGGGCAAAACAGTCAACACCCTTCACCTGGATTTTAAAGAAAAGAATTTCAACGCATATGTATCAATAGAAGGAAGTGATGATCGAAAATCGTGGCATCCGGTAGAATCCAAACAGCGCATTCTTGCATTGGATAACAATTCGGTTTCATTTCTATCAACAACAGTCAATTTTACCAGCAGCCGGTATCGTTACCTGAAGGTACAGGTAGAAGCAGATGCCCGTCTTAACCTTGAGAAGTCATTCCTCCGCTTTGTTCAAAACAAGGATGGAACTTATCACAGCGTGAAGTCAGTATGGTCGGTAAAACAGGTAAAAAATCAATCGATCATATTGATTAAGACGCCATTAAAAATTCCGGTAAGTCAGATACACCTTGACCTGGAAAACGATAATGATTTCTACCGGAATTACACGCTTGAATATGCGCTGGATAGTATTCAAACTTCTTCAGGTTGGTACAAGCCTTTGCGGACTCTCGATCAGGGAACGTTAACCTCCCTGGGTGATAATATACTTGAGGTTCCCACCACGATAACCAATGAAATTAAACTAACTGTATTCAATCGTGATAATCCTCCCCTGGCATTCCGGTCTGTTCGGCTCTATCGTCCGGAAATACAACTGACCGCTAAATTAAAACCCGGAACTTTATTCCTTTTTTATGGAAGCAAGTCAGTGAGAACGCCTGATTATGATATTGTCCGTTTTCAAAACAGAATTCCAACTGAGCGAAATAAAGCCGAACTATTGGCTGAAGAAGTTATACCGGACAAGGCTACCATTAAACCATTATTCACCGATAAATTATGGCTATGGGGAATTATTGCAATCGTGATTATCGTGCTGGGCTATCTCACTATTCAAATGATTTCAAGCAGAAAGTAATGTACCGGTGCTTCAGGCAATTCCTCGCTTAAGTTCAATAACGGTTAATTCAGGTGGAATACCCACACGGCCGGGATAACCAATGTACCCAAAACCCCGGTTTACATACAAATACTGATTTCCTTCCTGGTACAGATCCGCCCATTGCTTATAGACGTACTGTGAGGGGCTCCATTTGAAATTTCCGATCTCCACACCAAATTGAAATCCATGTGTATGCCCGGCAAAAGCAACATCAATATCCGGGTAATTCGGTCGTACCTGGGCATCCCAATGACTGGGATCATGCGACAATAATAGTTTTACCGATGCCTCTTCTGTACCTGCATAAGCCTCTTGAAGCTTGCCATATTTGGCAAAACGGCCAGCGCCCCAATTTTCGATTCCAAGAATTGCCAATTTATCGCCACTCAATTCTATGATGCGGTTTTCATTCATCAATAGATCAAATCCCATTAGGTTATGCGCTTGAATCAGGTCCTGGAAGTTATTTTCCTTTGCCTCTTTACTTGACCACGATTTGTAATCTCCGTAATCATGATTGCCGGTTACGGAATAAACACCGAGTGGTGCCTGCAGTTTGCTGAAAATCTCCAGGTACTCCTTTACTTCGCTGGTTTCGTTATTTACCAAATCACCTGTAAAAAAGATCAGATCGGGTTTTTCTTTCAGAAACATCTCAACCCCACCCTTAACAGCTGTTTTACTGAAAAAGCTGCCTGAGTGAATGTCGGAAAGCTGCCCGATCCGAATTCCATCAAATGATTTGGGAAGGTTTGGAAGATAAATTGTTCTTCTCCGGATTCGATAATTATGAGCACCCGAAACAATACCATACGTCATAGCAGCGAACGGAATAGCGGCAGTTATAACGGCAGCCTTCGCGAGAAACTCCGATCGTGGTATGGCATTTCCCGTAGTTGATGGTTCAACTGATTTACCCAGATTAAGGTAACCTGAAAGCCATTGAACGCCACGCTGAATGTCATCCAACAGGACAATCAGAACACCAAACAACTTCGAGAAGTAAATCATAAAGATCCCGGTAAGCAATAAATTGCGAACCTGGGTACCATACCGGTAAGGATCGCCATACGCATACCAAAGGATGGTAATAAAAATAAGAAGTGTAAATACCCAGAATCCATACCGGACAATCGGTTTCACTACGCCCGTCCAATTCTTGCTCACCGTCAGTACAGCCTGAAAGACATAGACATCAATCAGGGCTAGCACAAGTAATAGAATAATAAAAGCCATTAATTTATTGATCATAACCATTCAGGATTATTACTCACCGGATGATGAATAGAACAGGACGGTAATAATCCTGAAAGGTTGGTTAGGCGATTCCAATTTTTCGATTGAATTTTTCCATTAACAGATACATTACAGGCACAATCACGAGGGTTAGGAAAGTTGCAAATGTAAGACCATGAATAATCGTCCAGGATAACGGTCCCCAGAACATAACACTGTCACCGCCAATATAGAAATCGGCATTGTAGGATGTTATCCATTTAATGAAATCAATATTGATCCCAACCGCTAACGGAATCAACCCCAGAACGGTTGTTATGGCTGTAAGCAATACCGGGCGTAAACGGGTCTTACCCGCTTCGGCAATCGCATGAACTACTACATCGAGCGGTATTTTATCGACACCCATCTCTTCTTTGATGCGTTTCTTTTTCAGTTCAATGAAGTCAATCAAAACAATAGCGTTGTTTACAACCACACCGGCCAGTGAAATAATTCCCACCATCGTCATAATAACCACAAAATCCATTCGGAAAATAAACAATCCTAGAAATACACCGATGGTACTGAAAAAGACGGAAGTCATGATAATTAACGGAGCTGTAATCTTATTGAACTGGGCCACAATGATCAGGAAGATAAGGAAGACCGCGAAAGCAAGTGCCTTCGAAAGGAAGCTCATTTCCTCCATTTGCTTCTCTTGCTCACCACCAAATTTATACGAATAACCCGGAGGCATTTTAAAATCCTGAAGCAACGTCTTGATCTGATTGTTGATTTCGGTTCCATTATAACCACCCAGTACGTTCGAGCTTATGGTGATGATACGTTTTAGATCCTTACGCCTGACCGAACCATAGGTTGAACTCAATTCTGCTTTCGCAACGGCTGATATTGGCACCTGTGCAATTTTACCGGTTGATTGGTCGCGGAAGGTGATGCTCTTGTTCAGAAGTGCATCAAGGTCATAGCGATAACGGTCGTCCAGGCGGATCTGAATTTCATAATCATCTTCTCCTTGCTTGAATTTGGACACCTCTTTACCATACAAAGCTGTCCGTATTTCAGTTGCTATGGATGCTGAAGAAAGTCCGAATCTTCTCGCCTTCTCGCGATCGATATCAATTAACAATTCGGGTTTGCCGGTTTCCAGATCAGTTTTTAATTTTTCAATTCCGGCTATACCTGACTCACTGATGAGTTTCTTCATATCCTCAGAAATCTTCACGAGTGTGACATAATCCTCACCGGTAATTTCAATGTTTATGGGTTTACCGGTTGGAGGTCCATCGGCATTCTTATCCACCGTAACCGTTACACCCGGGTATCGGCCTACAGCTTCTCGAATTTCCTCCATAATGGCATTGGTGCTTTGGCCATTTCGGTATTTGAAATCAACAAAGTTTACTGTAATACGGGCTTTATTAGGTGTATCACTCATTCCGATGTTGGAAGGATCCTGCGGATCACCGGTACCCTGGCCCACGTTACCAATAACCGATTCCAGAATAGCTTCATAAGGCTTTACCGTTTCGAGAACTTTGTCTTCAATGGTTTTGGTCAATGCATTGGTTACTTCAATATCAGTACCCGAAGGATATTCAATAAAGATGTTGACATACTTGGGCTCGTTAACCGGAAAGAAAATGACTTTCGGGGGTAATACAAACAACAAAGCAATACTGAGGAACAACAGAAATATGGTAGCTAAGAAATAGTAGACTGGATTTCTTCCCTTCAGTGCTGTATTGATAACACCTTCATACCAGTTTTCCATTCGGGGAAGAATTTTAATCTGGAAATAATGGGTTATCGGTTTGAATACATAAATATTCAATATTGTTAACACGGCTGCGATCATTAATATATTACCAAGCCAGTAGACTTTAACCACAATGAATAGTATACCGGATGAAATCAATCCGGCCAGAATGCGGAAAGTACGTTTACGATTGGTCTGTGATCCTTCACTTTCATGTTTCATAAACATAGAAGCAACAACGGGAGTAATTACGAGGGCAACGAATAGTGAAGAGGAAAGCACTACGATCAATGTTATAGGCAAGTATTTCATAAACTCTCCCATAATACCCGGCCAAAATGCCAATGGAAGAAAAGCAGCCAGCGTAGTGGCTGTTGACGAAATAATAGGCCACGCAATTTCACCAACTCCTAATCGGGTGGCGCTTATTAAATCATATCCTTCTTCATACAAACGATACACATTTTCAACGACCACAATTCCGTTGTCCACCAGCATACCCAGGGCCATGATCAGCCCAAAAAGCACCATCATGTTAATGGTATACCCCAGGAAACCAAGAATAAGAAACGAAAGAAACATGGAAAGCGGAATGGCAATACCAACGAAATAGGCATTGCGTATACCAAGGAAAAGCATAAGCACACCTACCACAACAAGCACCCCGGAAATGATGTTATTTTCCATACTGCTGACCATCTCCTTTGTAAAGGAGGATTGGTCGTTAGTGATAGTCACTTTTAAATCTTTCGGAAATACGTCTTCCTTGGCTTTATTCAGCACATCGTTAATTTGGTCAGTTGCAATTATCAGGTTTTCCCCGCTTCTTTTAATCACATCAACCATCACTACCTGCTCCTTTTTCAATCGCGCATAGCTTTGGCGTTCTTTATAATCGAACTCGATGCGGGCTACATCCTTCAAATAAACGATGTTCCCTTTTTCATGCTTAATAACGACTTCCTCCAGTTGCCGCGGATCACTGAATTCACCAACAACCCGTATGTTCCTGCGAATACCATCATCCAGAATATTTCCACCGGATAACGTTACGTTTTCGGCACGGATTGCATTTTCAATATCACTAAAGTTCAGTTTTCGTGCTTCTAATTCGAACGGATCAACATTAATCTTCACCTCCCGCTCATCAATACCGCGGATCTCCACTTTGGAAATCTCTGAGATCTTTTCAATCTCATCTTCCAAATATTCGGCATAACGCTTAAGTTCTTCCAGATCATAGTTACCAGAAAGATTGATGTTAAGAATCGGGAACTCCGAAAAATTAAGTTCAAATACGTTTGGATCAGCCGGTAGGTCATCCGGCAATTCAGGTTTGGCACGGTCTACCGCATCCTTCACTTTTGTCAAGGCATCACCAACATCGGTTTTAGGATCGAACTCTACAATTATGGTCGAATAATCCTGAACTGAAGTTGATTTGATGTTGTCCACCTCGGAGATCGTATTCAACTCCTTTTCAACCGGACGCGTTACCAGGTTCTCCATGTCTATTGGAGAATTACCCGGGTAAGCAGTACCGATGTAAATAGTGGGTTGTTCAACCTGCGGATAACTGTCCTTGGGTAGACCGATGTAGGTAATGATGCCCAATAAGGAAATGAGAAATCCCAGGAACATCATGGTTGTCCGGTTATTCAGCGCGAAGCTGGATAAGGAGAACTCTTTATCTACTTTTTGCAATTTCGTTTGCTCGCTCATACTTAAATTCCAATATTAAGTTTACTTTTTTGCCAGGTCTTTTCCTGAATTGGCTTCATCGGCTATTTCAACTTCCACACCTTCGGACAGATCGCGATAACCTTGATCAACAATTTTTTCGTTGCCCTGAATACCATCGAGAATTTCGGTCAAAGTTGTTGAAGATATTCCGGTAGTAACATGAACTTTATGAGCAAATAATTTCTCGTTACGGTTTTCGATAGTGAAAATAAACTGTCCTTCTTCATCCCGCTGGATGATTCGGGTTGGTACAGATAATGCATTCTCATTAATGTAATCCCGCAATTCAAGAACAACCACCTGATTAGGCTTAATGATAAAATTTACCTTTGGCATATTGACTTCAATCAGGAAGGTCCGGTTCTCTTCATTGATTACCTGGCTAACTGATGATATGGTTGTATTGATACGTTTTTCAATTGACGGAAAATATGCAACCACAGGGTCACCTGATTTGAACTTTCCGATAAATCGTTCAGAGACATCAGCTTTAATGTAAGCATCGGTTAAACTTACTACCCGAACCAGGGGAACTCCAGGAGATGCCAATTCTCCTTCGCGGGCAGGTAGTTGATCAACGGTTCCGCTAAAGGGAGCCTTGACAATGGCCTGATCAAGTTGCGAATAGGCCGTTGCCAGTTTCCGCTCTAATGACTCTTTATTGTTTTTAGCTTGTAAATATTGGATCTCTGTGCCGATCTTTTGCTCCCATAATTTGGATTGTTTTTCATAAACAGAAGTTGCCAGTTCCAGGGCTGTTTTTAATTCGGCAATGGTATTACGAATTACTTCAGCGTTCAAGGAAACCAAGACTTGTCCTTTATTTACAGCTTGACCTTCGCGCACATGGACCTTGACAATCTCTCCGGCCACTTGGGAAGAAATCAATACGTTTCTCCTGGATTCAACGGAGCCGCGAATTTCAACCTTGTGTTCAAAAGGTTTTCGTTCGGCCACGAACGTGGACACCAATATGGCCTTATTATGTTGTTTGGCAAATTCAGGATCAGCCGCACTGATTTCCTTTTCTAATGTTGTGATACGTTCTTTGAGCGAGGCCAACTCCTTCTGCGCGCTCTCCAACTCTTTCTTTTTGGAATCCAGGGAATTATCAGATCCGCTGGTGCAGGCTGCCATCAAGGCAGTAGTAATGATGATCAGATATAGCGATTTCATAGTATAGTATTCTTTTTTATCGTGATACGGGTTTATTCCATAATGTTCCATAAGCCTTCTCCAGGTCAACCGTGGAGATCAAGGCGTCATACAAAGCCGAGAAGTAATTGGTTTGTGCTTGTTTATAATCAGCATCTGCATCAATCACTTCAATGTTTGAGCCAACACCTTGCTGGTATTTAATCACACTTACCTGATATACTTCTTCGGCAAGCTTCATATTGGCCTCCTGCGAACGAAGGCTTTCAATGTTGTTCTGCAGTTGCAGGCGCAGTTGCTGTTGCTCCAGGTCGATCTGCTGCCTGACGAGGTCTTGTGAATATTCAACACGCGCTAACTTGGATTTTTTCTGCTGAATTATCCGGCTCTTTTGAAGTCCGTCAAATACCGGCAAATTTAACCGAAGACCATAAACGCCAAGCGTTCTCCAGTTTTCACCAAAAGCCACAAAACTGCTGAATATGGACGTACCATAACTTGCACCATAGGTACCGTAGAAATCAATGGATGGCAGGTATTGCACCTTGGTGTTCTTAATATCAAGTTCTGCCAGTGCTTTGTTTACTTCAAGCGTACTGTATTCAATACGATCGTTGTAATTGAAATTGGAGCCGAATCCTTCTTCCAACACGTTAAAGGACATACCATTGAGATCATCCGATAATTGGATTTCATCGGTAAGGGGCATACCCATTTGAAACTTTAATCTGAATTGCGCATGGTTTGCGATATGTTATTAAATTGAACCTGGATACGGTTAACATCAATTTTCTCCGCCATTCCATTGTCATACATGATTTTTGTCTGGCGAAGTAAAGAATCGAGGCGCTGAAAGTTTTTAATCACCAAATCGTGACGTTCCTGGTTAACCAGTACAGAATAATATGCCTTCTTAACAGCGGCCACCAAATCAATTTCAGATTTCTGAGTGTCTTTGCGGGACAGCTCTGTATACGTTTTGGCTGCCTTAAGACCTACGAAATAAGAGCCGTTGAAAATCATCTGATTGAGTTCAAGCGTAGCACGCCCAACATACTGCGTACCGAACTGAACGCCAATAAACTCACCTTCAGGCGCTGTAGGATCAAAGATCTGCGCAGGTAAAAATGAAGTAGGAATAATATAGTTATTACTCAAGTCTGCGCTTGCAGTAATTTGCGGAAATCCGGTTGCCATCAGTTCTGCCACGCGTGCTTCACTTTCATTGATGGTAGTCCGGGTGCTTTTAACATTCGCATTATTCTGCAAGGCATAAGCAATGCAGTCATCCAAGCTCATGCTGGATTGCCCGAAGGCAACAACAGCTAGCAGCACGGTTGAAATTATCAGTAATCTTGTTTTCATATAACGGAGAGAGGTTGTGGATTAACGGTTTTATATTTCTCATACAGTTTGCGGCCTTTATCGGTTACGATACCGTAGACGAAGTGGTCAAAAAGTTGTTCCTGAACTTCCGGCAGCTTAAAGCGACTATGGGGGAATACTTCATTGTTAAAGGCGACCTGAACCAGTTCGATCCGTATTATGGCCAGTATTTCCGGATTAATACCCGGGCGTATATATCCTGCTTCAATCCCTTGTGTAAGGTTATTCACTATGGCTTCCTGCATATATTCATTTTTATGAGAAACCCACTCGCTCCAGGCCTTCGGATGAAATTTTTGCAAATCGAAAAGAAGCGTGGGGTTTATTGATTCCATATCGGATTTCATACATACCGATAACCTCGCCATCTCTTCAATCGAATTCCGGGAAGACTGGCGAATGGCATCATATTGCTTCTGCTTTTCATGAAGTATCGACCTGGAAACCAATACCACCAACTCGTCTTTATCCGCAAAATGCTGATACAATGTCTTCTTGGAAACCGCTAACTGGCGGGCAATATCGTCCATGGAAATGCTTCGGATTCCATAACGCATAAAGAGGTCTTCTGCCCCTTTAATTATTTTTTCTTTTATGTCTTGTTCTTCCATAAGGGCCGCAAAACTATGGAAACTTTTGTTATTTCAATAGTTTCCCACGTTTCCTTAAACGCCCTTTTTGGTGTAGAGTTCAGGTTTTTTGGATATTTATTTCTTAAGAAATTGCTTTTTAAGCCTGCAACCGATTGCAACTCAATTCTGATTGGTGCTCTCTTCAGGATATTTGCGGCACCATTTTTCCTTCATCCTGGACTTTAATGCTTCCCGTTCTTCGGATGTCATTGAAGCCCAGGTATTGTAATGCCGGTGTTTCCAGTAACTTCCATACGATGAATGCCGCTTGCCACCAATACCAGAAAAGAGAATTTTTGAAAGAACCAATAGGCCAACCGCTTGCCAGAAACTTATGACCGGACCGTTGAATAATGGTGGTATCAGATAATTCCACAGTGCCATGGTAAGCCATCCAATGAAGATGAAGATGGCCACACCTAACACAGCCCATTTAAGTATGAAAATTCCTTTTTTCATGATTGTTTCGAGTTAATGATTTCATTGTATAATGTCTGTAGCTTTTGACGCAGAGCCTGGATTGCGTAACGCTTACGCGATAATAAGGTGTTGATGGAGACACCAGTCATTTCTGCAATCTCACGGAAACTGCGGTCTTCTAATTCATTTTGAATGAAAATACTGCGTTGCTCGGCTGGCAGTTCGTCTAATGCATCCATAATGGCATCCCAAATCAAATCCCTGATCATCTGGTCCTCCGGAGTGTTACCCAGGTCAGGTAAAATTTCCTGGAGCGTAATCGGTCCTTCTTCCTGTTCATTGCGTATCGATTCCAGATCAGCCCGTTGAGGCTGGCTCTTCTTTTTGCGATAGCGATCAATAATTTTATTACGTGCAACGGAATACAACCAGGAAGTAATCCGATCAACCGATTGAATGGTGTCGTAGCCAGAAATGAATTGGTAGAAAACATCTTGCAGGATATCCTCCGCTTCTTCAAGGTCTGGAACCCGATTTCGTATAAACCCAAGCAGTTTTCCCCGCTGTTTGAGGAAGGTTTCTTCTTTTATTTGCATGGCCAGTTCCATTCCTTTCCAACTTATTTGAGAATGTAGTCGGAAAGCAGCTTAATTTATTGTAGAAATTAAACCAATTTCAATTCATTGGAAAAAAGAAATTATCCGGAAGAATTTGGGTTCAGGTTTAAAAATGCACGGTTGCATTATTCAGTTACCGGCCGGGGTAATCATACCGTACTTGCCTTTCATGGTTTCGGACAAAACCATAAGGTATTTGATGAACTTGGTCTGATCAACACGGATGCGATTACATTATACAGTTT
Organism: Cyclobacteriaceae bacterium; assembly: GCA_025455225.1. GTDB lineage: Bacteria > Bacteroidota > Bacteroidia > Cytophagales > Cyclobacteriaceae > UBA2336. The sequence goes on from JALOMY010000016.1 coordinate 13,021, forward strand.
CGATTTATTTTTTCATGGCCAAAGTGTATGGGAATATGAAGATCAACCTATCGAAAAACAATTCTGGATTGACTGCATAGAATCCTTTATTACTGAAAATAATATCAACCGTTTTTCAATGATCGGCTTTAGCATTGGTTGCCGGTTTGTAGTCACTTTAATTGAAAAATTCAATTCCCGGATTAATCGTGTTTATCTGTTGGCGCCTGATGGCATCCCGGGTAATTTCTGGTATTCAATGGCAACCTCAACTGTACTTATGCGATGGGTTTTTAAAAGCCTGGTACGTTACCCGAAACCGCTTTTTCTCGCAATGCAAATAAGTGAATCGTTACGGTTGGTTAATTCGCGGCTGATTCGGTTTGCTAAAAGTCAGATGGATACAGAAGATAAACGATATCGGGTCTTCAATTCCTGGGTTACGTTCCGTAAACTGTCAGTTTCAAAAAAAGACTTGGAAGAGATTCTGCAACAACATCCAATAAAGATCATTTTTATAGTTGGCGATCAAGATCAGGTCATACAATTCTTCACATTTTCCAAATCAAAACAGAATCAAAAAAATCCGGAAATTCATACACTTAGAAGCGGGCATAGTCAGCTGATTAAAGCATTTCTAAAATCCGGGCTTTTACAATTTCCACAGAACCCGTAAAAGCGAGGATAATTTAATTCTTTCCATAGTTTACCACCGCAACATCTATTATTTTTGAGCTCCTTTTAAAGCAGCCTCTTTTACATGATTTTATTCTTCCGCACCTCCACCAACACCATTTACGCTGTTGGCTCGGTACAACCATTGCAAAACGTTGATATTCAAAAGCTTGAATGGCTATTCAGCGGGGCTCAATTACTTCCACAAGACTCGCTTACCGGTCATTTCATTGGTCCCCGTAAAGAGATGGTAACGCCCTGGAGCACCAACGCTGTTGAAATTACACAGACCATGGGCATTCAGGGAATTCAGCGGATAGAGGAATTCATTGAAGTGAAGGATGATCATGCTTCATACGACCGCATGCTTCAGGTAATGTATCATGCGCTCGATCAGGATCTGTTTACCATTCATCACAAACCCGAGCCCATTCAGGATATTGAGAACATAGCCGCTTACAATCAACAGGAAGGATTGGCGCTCAGTCAGGAAGAGATTGAGTACCTGGAACAGGTAAGTCGTGAATTAGGAAGAAAGCTAACCGACAGCGAAGTGTTTGGATTTTCTCAGGTCAATTCTGAACATTGCCGGCATAAAATTTTCAATGGAACTTTTATTATTGATGGTGTTGAAAAACCGTTTACGTTATTTCAGTTAATCAAGAAAACATCAATAGAAAATCCGAACTACATTGTCTCTGCTTATAAAGACAATGTCGCTTTTATAAAAGGACCTGTCATTGAACAATTTGCACCAGCAACCCACGACAAGCCAGACTACTTTCGCATATCCGATATTGAATCGGTGATTTCGCTTAAAGCTGAAACCCATAATTTCCCGACCACCGTGGAACCGTTTAACGGAGCTGCTACTGGTTCGGGTGGAGAAATCCGCGATCGGTTGGCTGGTGGTAAAGGTGCCATCCCGCTTGCCGGAACAGCCGTCTATATTACTTCCTATCCAAGGTTGGACAACGGGCGTTCGTGGGAGAAAAAATTCAAGGCGCGAAAATGGTTGTATCAAACTCCGGAAGAAATACTGATTAAGGCATCGGATGGAGCTTCTGATTTCGGAAACAAGTTTGGCCAGCCGTTGATCAATGGAAGCCTGTTAACCTTCGAATATTTTGAGAGTGGAAAAAGTTTCGGTTACGATAAAGTAATCATGCTGGCAGGTGGTGTGGGTTTCGGTAAAGCCAATGACAGCCAGAAAGGACACCTGAAGCCTGGTGATAAGATTGTTTTATTAGGTGGCGATAATTACCGCATTGGTATGGGAGGTGGCGCTGTGTCTTCAGTGGCAACTGGAGAATACGGTAATGCCATTGAATTAAATGCCATTCAACGATCCAATCCGGAAATGCAGAAAAGAGCCATGAACGCCATTCGTGCCCTGGCAGAATCAGAAAACAATCCGATTGTTTCGATTCATGATCACGGAGCCGGTGGCCATTTCAATTGTCTTTCCGAGTTACTGGAAGAAACCGGAGGTGTGATTCACCTGGATCGACTCCCTATTGGTGATCCTACCTTATCCGATAAAGAATTGCTCAGCAATGAATCGCAGGAACGCATGGGTCTTGCTGTGCATGAAAAGGACATGGAACTTGTAAAACGGATTGCTGATCGTGAGCGTTCACCGATGTATGTTATTGGTGAAGCAACCGGAGACAACCGTTTGGTATTTGGAAAATCATCGCAGGAGCATAAACCTGTAGACTTTGAAGTTCGTCATCTTTTAGGCTCCTCGCCAAAAACTATATTAACCGATAAGAAGTCAGAAACTTCATTCCCTTCCGTTGAATATTCCGAGGATCAGCTTTTTCATTACCTGGAACAAGTACTTCAACTGGAAGCCGTTGCTTGCAAAGATTGGCTCACCAATAAAGTCGACCGATCCGTAACCGGCAAAGTGGCCACCCAGCAAACCTGTGGTAGTATTCAACTACCATTGAACAATGTTGGTGTTATGGCATTGGACTTTACCAGTATGAAAGGCATTGCCAATGCCATCGGGCATGCACCCGGGCCGGCACTCATTAAAGCTTCTGCTGGCAGCCGGCTTGCCATTGCTGAAGCCTTGACTAATTTGGTCTTTGCACCCCTTACTTATGGAATTAAAGGAGTCTCATTAAGTGCCAACTGGATGTGGCCGGCTAAACAACCGGGTGAAAATGCCCGGTTATACGAAGCTGTTGAAGCCGTTAGTCAATTTTCCATTGAATTGGGAATCAATATACCTACCGGCAAAGATTCACTTTCCATGACTCAGAAATACCCGGATGGAAATGTGGTTTTATCTCCGGGCACGGTTATTATTTCGGCTGTTGCCGAAGTTGAGGATATCCGTAAAACAATAACACCGGCTTTAAAATCAATCCCGGGTTCTAAAATCATCTACATCGATCTTTCAGGAGACGATATCAAATTAGGCGGAAGCAGTTTTGCCCAAATTGTAAATGCTCTGGGCAATGATACTCCGGATGTTAAAGATTCATCCTATTTCGTTGCAGCGTTTGAATCGGTTCAACAACTTATCAAAAATAATCATGTGCTGGCCGGTCATGACATTTCAGCAGGCGGATTTATCACTGCCCTGTTAGAAATGTGTTTCCCAACACCCGGCACAGGGCTTTCCATTTCACTGACTAATCTTGGCACCGATCTTATTAAAATACTTTTTGCCGAGAACCCGGGTTTACTTCTTCAGATTGAAGGTAACGATGCCTTTTCTTTCCTCACAAAACGGAATATAAGGTACGTTGAGCTTGGAAGTGTTATTGGGACTCCTGAAATTATCGTTGAGCATCATGCAAAGTCATTCACTTTCGATATCGGTAAGCTCCGCGATACCTGGTTTAAAACTTCTTTCCTATTAGATGCCAGGCAACGCAATCACCACCACGCTGAACTGCGGTATCGCAATTACAAAAAGCAGGAACTCAAATATCATTTTCCTCAAACCTTTACAGGTCAATTCAACCCTTATCAAATCGATCCATATAGACGTAAAGAAACGGGCATTAAAGCAGCAATTATTCGTGAGAAAGGTGTTAACGGAGACCGTGAGATGGCCTATTCACTGTACCTGGCAGGATTCGATGTAAAGGATGTTCACATGACCGACCTTGTTTCAGGACGTGAGACCTTAGATGAGGTAAATCTCATTGTGTTTGTTGGCGGCTTTTCAAATTCCGATGTATTAGGCTCTGCCAAAGGATGGGCCGGTGCGTTTCTATACAACCCTAAAGCCAAAGCAACGCTTGAAAAATTTTATCAACGAAAAGATACGTTGAGCCTTGGTGTTTGCAATGGCTGTCAATTAATGATGGAACTGGGACTATTGTATCCGGAAATGAAAGATAAACATCCCCGCATGCATCATAATGGATCCGGTAAGTTCGAGTCTTCTTTTGTTAATGTAACCATTCCAAAATCCGATTCAATCTTACTGAAATCCCTGGAGGGTTCCCGATTGGGTGTATGGGTTGCCCACGGTGAAGGCCGATTTAAGCTTCCGCATAATTCCCCGGTGGAAATTGCTGCCTGTTATTCTTACAAAGCATATCCGGGTAATCCCAATGATTCCGATCAGGCCATTGCCGCACTCTGCTCAAAAGACGGAAGACATTTGGCCATTATGCCACACATAGAACGTTCATTATTTCCCTGGAATTGGCCTTTTTATCCGGAATCAAGAAAGGCCGATGCCATCTCACCCTGGATGGAAGCCTTTACCAATGCCAGAAACTGGATTTCAGGGTTAAAAAAACCTTAATGCACAGATAGTTGTTCCCAAAAGGTATTTCCGTTAATTTCAATTTCTAAACGGTTGATCTATGAGGAGTTATTACGTGTTTTTCATCCTGCCAATTTTATTTGCTTCCTGCCTTGGATACAAAGAATTACCGGTTGAGTACGACTACAGCTATAAAGGTCAGTTTAAAAAATACAGGACGTTTGAAATCATGAAGCCTACCATCGAGGAAGTGAGTCAAACCAATGAACTGATTGAGAGCTCAATCATTTCCCGGATGAAGTTTCTGGGTTACCGGAAGACCGATAACAAACCGCATTTATTGATCAGTTTCAGAATGTATGCGGACAGTCTTAATTTCCAGGGATATAACCAGCCAGAGATTGAAGAATGGGTAAAAACGCAGGATGAAAGTCTTACTTATGATAAAAAGAGATTGAACCTCAAGACGGGAACACTGTTAATTCAATTTTTTGACAGACGTCAAAACCGGTCTGTTTGGCAAGGTTATGCAACAACATTATACGGCCCGATTGATTACAATAACAGCCGGCATATTCGTAACGCAGTAATTTCCATTCTGGACAAGTACCGGTTCTGGGCAGAAGGGTTTATTGAAGGAACTGCCAGCAAAGAACCGGGGATTTAATACCCCATTTACTTGTCAAAATTCTTATAAAATTTTCAGGTCAGAATCGGTTTTAAAAAAATTAATTCTACCTTTGCAATCCCAAAAAACAGGGTTTTCTTGCTTAATACAAGGAAATTGTCCGATGGTGTAATGGTAGCACAGAAGATTTTGGTTCTTTTAGTCAGGGTTCGAATCCTTGTCGGACAACAGAAATCCCTCCTGAGATAAACGGGAGGGATTCTAGTTAATAAATCCAAATGGCTGTCAAGATTTTCAGTGGCCGTGCAACCATCTATCTGGCTGATAAAATAGCTCATGCCTACGGTGAATCCCTGGGTGAAGTGAACTATCAGCAATTCAGTGATGGCGAAATGTCTCCCTTCATCGGTGAATCGGTCAGGGGGCATGAAGTATTTATCATTCAATCTACTTTTGCTCCTACTGATAACCTGATGGAATTATTACTGATGGTTGATGCTGCGAATAGGGCCAGCGCGTCCAGTGTCAATGTGGTGATTCCCTATTTCGGGTATGCTCGTCAGGATCGGAAAGACCGTCCCAGGGTTTCCATTGGCGCTAAACTTATTGCCAACCTGATCTCAGCTGCCGGTGCCGACCGAATCATGACTTGCGATCTCCATGCGGATCAAATCCAGGGATTTTTTGATATCCCGGTAGATCACATGGATGGTGCCTATATATTCGTTCCATACTTAAAATCTCTTGGCCTAACCAATATCATGTTTGCCTCACCTGATGTAGGTGGTATAAAACGAGCCCGGAGTTTCGCCAAATTTTTCGATGCAGAACTGGCCGTTTGCGACAAGTACAGAAAAGAAGCCAATAAGATTGAAGCGATGCGGCTAATTGGTGAAGTTGAAGGCAAAGACGTTGTACTGGTTGATGACCTGGTTGATACCGGTGGTACCATTTGCAAGGCAGCTGCTTTACTGAAGGAAAAAGGTGCTAAATCGGTACGGGCTGCCTGTACACATCCGGTATTGTCAGGAAAAGCATATGAAAATATCAACAACTCAGTTTTAGAAGAACTCGTTGTTGCTGATACGATTCCGTTGAAAGAGGAATCTCCGAAAATTAAAGTGCTCACGGTTTCGGATCTATTCGCAAAAGCCATCCGGAAAATCCATGATCACGAATCAATTAGTTCCTTATTTATCAAATTATAAGTACACATTAACTAAATTTTAAAACCATGAAAACTATTGAGATTGTAGGGTATAAAAGAGCGAATCTCGGAAAGGCTGAATCACAGCGCCTGCGCAACGAAGGCTATGTTCCTTGCGTTGTTTATGGCGGTCAGGGTCAGGTACATTTTTATGCACCTATGATTTTGTTTCGTGATTTGGTTTACACCAATGAAGCGCATTTTGTACAGTTGAACATTGAAGGCGAAGAATGTAAGGCTATTATGCAGGAGGTACAGTTTCACCCTGTAAGTGAAATTATTCTTCACGCTGATTTCCTTCGTGTAGAAGAAGGAAGAAAAATCAAGATGGATATTCCAGTACGACTTGTCGGGCAAGCAAAAGGTGTAGCGAAGGGCGGAACATTAATCCGGAAGAAGGCTTCCCTGAAAGTTTATGGCTTGCCTCAGGATTTACCGGATCATATTGATGTTGATGTAACCTCACTCGATTTCCACAATGCCATCAAGGTAAGGGATATGAAAATGGAATCCCTTCAGTTTTTGGATCCTCAAGCTGCTGCTATTGCTGCGGTAGAGGTTCCGCGTGCCGCTAAATTGGCAGAAGAAACTGCTGCTGCCGCACCTGCTGAAACTGCTGCTGCACCTGCTGCTGGAGCTGAAGCTGCTAAAAAAGCTGAAGCACCGAAGAAAGAGGAAGGCAAAAAATAATCTGATACAGTTAACCGTATTCAATCCTGTCCCTATTTCGGGACAGGATTTTTTATTGATAAAGAATAATCTTTCTCTCAATTCATGAAATACCTGATAGCCGGTTTAGGAAATATTGGTGCCGAATACGAGTTGACCCGCCATAATATCGGTTTTCTCGTTCTTGACCGCCTGGCTGACCGGCATCAGCTTTCATTCACATTAACAAGGCTGGCTGAAAAAGCAGAATTCAAGTACAAAGGGCGGCATTTACACCTTATAAAGCCAACCACGTACATGAACCTCAGCGGTAAAGCCATTTCATTTTGGCTCCAGGAATTAAGCATCCCGAGGGAGAACCTGTTGGTAATTGTTGATGATATTGCCCTGCCTTTTGGAAGCATACGCTTACGTGGCAAAGGTAGTTCGGCTGGTCATAATGGATTAACTCATATAGAGCAGGTCTTAGGAAGCCAGGAATACGCCCGTCTTCGAATGGGCATTGATAAAAATTATGGCAAAGGACAACAAGCCCAATATGTATTGAGCAATTTCAAACCTGACGAATTTGAACAATTACCAGCAATTATGGATAAAGCCATTGACATGATATTTTCGTTCTGCACCGCAGGGATTGAACGAACTATGGGCCAGTACAATGACTGATACGAATTAACTTACGGTAGATCCTGGAACTACTGCTTCTGAAGGATGAATTAACCGGAGTTTTCCATCGGGCTCTTCAGCCATAAGTATCATACCTTGTGATTCGATTCCCATCATCTTTCGGGGTGCCAGGTTGGCAATCAGTGTAACTTCTTTACCAATTATTTCCTCAGGTTTATAGTGTTGAGCTATACCACTTAGCACGGTACGCTGATCGATTCCCGTATCAACAGTCAACTTTAAAAGCTTATTGGATTTCTCCATTTTTTCAGCCTGGATTACCTTACCGATCCGAATATCAAGTTTAGCAAAATCATCGATTGAAATAATGGGTTTAAGTGGTTTCAACTGGGCTTGCTCCTGTATCTCCATAACCGGCAATTTAGGTTTTTTAAGTTTCTCTATTTGTTTGGCAATCTCATCATCTTCTACATTACGGTAAAGCAGTTCCGGTTTTTCCAGCTGGTGAAATTCAGGAATAGAATCAATTAATGCCTTCTTTTCCCAAAATTTCCTCCACGAAGATTCAAACGATGAACTGGCCAATTGCCGCTTAAGGCTTTTAGCTGCATCGGGCAGGAAGGGCTGGCAGGCAATTGCAATATTGCCTACAATCGTAAGAGCATAATTTAAAATGCATCCTACTGCTTCCATGTCTTCCTTGGCCAGTTTCCAGGGCTCGGTATCAGCCAGAAATTTATTTCCAATCCTGGATAAATTCATAAATTGGAATTGAGCTTCTCTAAACCGGAATTCATCCAAAGCCCGGATCATTTCGTTTACAGAAAAATTAAGGTCATTGTGAGCCTGGTTATAGATTTCCAGAATGCGCTTCCTGCGTGCATCAGTACCAGGAAGTTCATGGGAAGAAGGTACCTGTCCGTTAAAATATTTCCAGGTTAGCACCAGCACTCGGTTTACAAAATTACCCAATATGGCAACGAGTTCACTGTTTACTTTTTGCTGGTAATCCTTCCAGGTAAAATCCGAGTCTTTTGTCTCAGGCGAAATCGAAGCCAGAACATATCGAAGTTCATCCCTCCTACCCGGAAAATCAACCAGGTATTCATGCAACCAGACCGCATGATTACGGGACGTTGAAATTTTTTCCCCTTCAAGGTTCAGAAATTCATTAGCCGGCACGTTATCCGGAAGAATGTAATCACCTGCAGCTTTGAGGATGGATGGAAATATAATGCAATGAAATACGATATTGTCTTTTCCGATAAAATGGATTAATCGCGTTTCCGGGTCCTTCCAGTATTTCTGCCATGTATCGGGAAGCAATTCTTTAGTTGCTGATATGTAACCAATGGGTGCATCAAACCATACATACAAAACTTTGCCCTCAGCGTTTTTCAACGGAACAGGTACACCCCACTCCAGATCGCGTGTAATTGACCGAGGCTGTAAACCCTGGTCAATCCACGACTTACACTGACCGTAGACATTAACTTTCCAGTCCTCTTTATGTCCTTCAATAACCCATTCCCTCAACCAATTTTCAAATTTATCTAATGGAAAATACCAATGCCGTGTCGGCTTTAACACCGGGGTGTTTCCGGAAACTGTTGAACGTGGATTTATTAACTGTCTTGGGCTAAGACTGGTTCCACATTTCTCGCACTGATCGCCATAGGCAGCCGGGTGACCACAATTCGGACAAGTACCAATTATATACCGGTCGGCTAGGAAAATCCTCTCCTGCTCATCATAATATTGATCGGAAGTCTCCTCAAGAAAAATTCCCTGGTCATAAATAGTTCTGAAGAATTCCTGTGCTGTTTCATAATGGATGGAATTGGAAGTTCTTGAATAGATATCAAAGGAAATTCCAAAGTCCCCAAATGCTGTCTTCATCAGATTGTGATACTTATCAACAAATTGCTTGGGGGTAACTCCTTCCTTTTTGGCACCAAGGGTAATGGCAACTCCATGCTCATCTGAACCACATACGAAAACAACATCCTCCCCTTTAAGCCGCAGATACCGCACATAGGTATCAGCAGGTAAATAGGCTCCAGCTATATGACCAATGTGCAATGGACCATTCGCGTAAGGAAGCGCAGCTGTTACGGTGGTCCGTTTGAATTTCTTCATAATACGATAATCCAGGTCAACTAAAAGAAATGCAAAGATGTAAAGAGAAGAGGAGGTAAAAAAATTTAGGCTTCGTATTGCACCAATACTTCCATGGGAAGTTCGAGAGGAAGTGTAACCGTAAACTCGGTATGTTCCTGAGCGTTACGGGAAAGCCCCACCTTTCCACCCAGGCGTTCCACTGCCTGCTTCACCAGGTATAATCCGAGGCCTCCGGTATTGGAACGATCGGAGGCACGCGAGAACATTTGGAAAATTTTCTCGGAATCAACATCGGCCACTCCGATGCCATTATCGACTACTGAAATTTGAAGATCATTTCCATCAACCCAAATCCTAATGTTGACAAACGGATTAATCCGCTGGGAATCATTGTAAAAACGTACGGCATTGTCGATCAGGTTTTCCAAAATTATCCGAACGAGCGAATCATCAGAATAGAAATCAATATTCTGCTGTATGTCTCGTTCAAAGACCAACCTGGGGGGTAAGCCTTTCTTGGTTTCAAGTAATATTATGTCGTCTACAATTTTCTCCAGGTTCAGTTTCTCCTTCGAAATAGCCGAACGGTTGATCTGATTGATAATTAACAGGCGAGTAAGAATCCGATTTAAGAGAGATGCTGTATCATCCAGTTTTTGCAGATACTCTAATGCCAGGGGGTCGTGCACATCCATCAGGGCCACATTGCAAATCCCTTTTAAGCTTGCCAACGGTCCTCGTATATCGTGTGAAGTTTTATAAATGAAATTGTCCAATTCCTCATTCACCTTGCGTAATGAATTATTCACTACTTTAAGATCGGCTGTTGCTTTATCAACCGCGAGCTGGAGCCGGTCGGCTTGCGACTGAAGCTCAATGTTCTGATGTTCAATAACTGATTTGGCATCGGCCAGGGCAGAATTGACATGTTTAATGGCTTTATTATTTCTGTATAAGACGAATACCAATAATGCTGAAAGCAAAGCAATGATGCCGATAGCAACATTCAAGGTACGTTGACGGGCAAGCTCTTCTTCCTTATTGGCAATGGTTGCAATATTTTGTCGTTCTTCAAATCGGGTTTGAATTTGGGCGATATTCTTAACAAGTTCCTCTCCGATTAGACTGTCTTTAAGTGCGATGTACTTATTTTGAAAAAGTGAAACCTTTTCATAATCTTTTAATTTGGCATATAGATTAGAGTACTCCTTATAGACATTGATAAGAAGCTGGTTGAAACCATAATCGAGTGAAATTTTCTCGGCTTTAATAAACAATTCTTCCGCTCCCTTGAAATTTTCATTAACCAATTCAAGCTTACCCAAATAGAAAAGGCTTTCACCGGTAAAACGATGATTATCTGTTGATTCTGAAATTCGTAACGACTCTTCAAAATTACTTTTTGATTTTTCATACTCCCCCAAACCAAAATGAGTAACACCAAGTCCAAATTGTATTTCGATCAGAATTTCATCACTGCATTGGTCAGCACATAATTGCTGTGCTTCTTCAATTATTGCCTTCGCTTCTTCGTATCGGTTAAGATTATTATAACACAGACCGATGTTAATTAAAAGACGGTCCATATCATACGTATCGTTCACTTGCTTTTTATAATCAAGCGCCCGTTGATAATATTCAACCGCTTTCTCATAATTTTTCAACCTGAAATAAACCAGGCCAATATTGTGTAATGCAATACTGATTTCGGCTTTATCACCCTCCTGCTCGCGAATAATCAGGGATTGGAAATTAAGATCGAGGGCCTTGTTGTAATCTGCTTTCCAGGTATATGCTAATGCCAGGCTATTCAAAATACTTTTTAAATCATGAGTAAGATTTCGCTTCCTTGCCGTTGGCAATAAGGATTCAAATAATTGAATAGCCTCATCCATTCGATCCAGCCGCCTTAAAAGTTGACCCTTTATCCGGCCTGCTTCAACAATTTTTACACTATCCTGAAATTGGGAAGCAACTGAAAAAGCGGTTTCAATATATTCCAGCGATCTGGCATTATCGAAATCTGCATATTCGATTGCCAGTTCAATGTACGTTTCAACCTGATTGATACCTGACTGCGTGTTTAACAATTGGTTTAATGAATCAATACGATGTAAATCCTGTGCGTAAGCCGAAGTATAAATCAATGCAAGGATAAAGAGACCGGCCTTCAGGGTGCGATAAGAAATTTTATGGAAGTAATTATACACAGGTAATTTAACAATATGAATTACACGAATTAAAATTAAAAACCACCCGACCTTTGATTCATCAAGTTAAACACAAAATCAAATAAAAACCTAACCCCAATAATTATGAAAAAGATCATTTACATCCTCCTCCTTGCATTTGTTGTATCCGTTTCTTTCACTGCATGCACTGAAGAAGAAATTAAACCTAAGAGTGAACTTGAGGGTCTTGGTGGAAATGGTTCTGATCCCATCCGCAGATAATTATTATCATCATCAACAATCTTGACTATGAAAACAAAAACACTAGTAACGCTTGCCTTGGTTCTTTTCGTGTTGCTATCATTCACATTTGTTTCGGTGAATAATTCAGCAGCTGAAAATCACAAAGGAGTACGCATCACTTCAACAACAGGCAGCGAACCTGTTGGTGGCCTCGGATCAGAAGACAAACTGTAGACAACTTATTGATATCCAATAATTTAGGGCTCTGCTTCAGCGGAGCCTTTTTTATGGATAATTCCGATCGACAAAATTGAATCCAGGTATATTGTTATCCGCATTACCAAACTCTGAGGGTCATCCTGAAGTCAATACATGTAACCCGAATTCGCATGTATTGACTATACTTTGCACTTGAAATAAGTAACCTTACAATTTTCGACAACAATTCAAATTAGTTTACATCGTCATTGGTTCCTGATCAAGCACTCTCCACCAATAAATTTCTTCATCTGGTTTTCATGTTGAACAATTAAACTAGAGGCAGACTTATAAGATTAAAGTGAAATCGAATCTTGGAAGAAGTTTATTCGCCCATTTCTCGTTTTCACCAAATAATTCCCATCTGAATTCCGGTAAAATGCCCCACCTTCCTATGTACCATCTATGTGCTGAAGCAGGTGGTTAACAGTTGAATTTCAACGATTTTGTTACAAAACAGACCCAAACCTTACATAGAAATCATCTTTAATCACAGACTCTTCCGGCCTTTTATTCTATTGAATAATGAACTCAAAAGGCATTCGGGCCTGGGGACCTTGAAACTGTTTAATTTTTTGCCACGATTCATAGGCAGCGTAGTGAATGCCGAGTTCATTTTTTAGAGATTCACTCCGGGCATTTTCACTTAGCTGAGATACTATTTGTTCAAAGAATGGCTTCTTTCGAGGATAGTACCGCACTGAATACTCTTCAATACCAGCAGCGCTGGCGGCTATCCTGATCGCATCATTATACCCGCCCAATAGGTCAACAAGTCCACGTTCTTTGGCTTGTGAACCTGACCATACACGACCCGAGGCTACTTTTTTCAATTCTTCAACAGGCAGATCACGACCTTCAGCTGCTTTCCTGGTAAAGGTTTCGTAAATTTCTTCTGTTCTTCGTTGCCAAACATTCCGTTCTGCAGGGGTTAATGGACGGGTGAACGAAATCATTGGTCCATATTCACCAGTTTGAACCTCATCGAAAGTAATTCCGATTTTATTGCTTAAAAATCCGCTTGCATCAAACAATGTAGTGAATACGCCAATGGAGCCAGTAATGGTATGCGGCTGGGCAACAATGGTATCGCATGCCATGGCCAGGTAATAACCACCCGAAGCAGCCACTCCCGACATGGAAGCGATTATGGGTTTTTCCTCCGATGCCAGTTTTACCTCACGCCACATCATATCCGATGCCTGAAAGGCACCTCCGGGCGAATTAATTCGTAGTACAATTGCCTTTACTTTTTTGCTTAACCGGGCTTTGCGTATTTCTTCTGAAATAGTTTCAGAACCCACAACCCCTTCACCGGCAGGTCCGGGCATTATCGCGCCATCGGCAACAATTACAGCAATTTCATTGGCGGAACTTTTTGGAGATATCATGCTCTTGGCGTACCGGTTCAAGCGTATGAATCGAATTTTTTCTGATTCCTCTAGTCCGAGCCTGGACCGTAATTCCGCCTGAACCTCATCATAATAAAGTAATGAGTCAACCAGGTTGAATTCAACTGCATCCTTAGCATTTCGCACCAACATCTTATCCGATATTTCTTTCAGTTTTTCTTCGGGAATGGATCGTGTATCAGAAATTCCTTCAAGTACATAATCGTAAATGGAATGGATCAATTCCGTAAGTTGAAGCCTGTTCTCGTTGCTCATTTTTTCGAGCAGGAAGGGTTCAACAGCGCTCTTAAAATCACCTACACGGAAGATTTCCGGTTTGATATCCAGCTTATCAAATAACCTTTTATAAAAACTTATTTCTACCGTCAGGCCATTAAATTCAACTTCTCCTTGTGGATTGAGGTAAACCTTGTCGGCTGCTGAAGCGACATAATAAGCCGACTCCGACATGACGTCTGAATAAGCCACTACCCACTTCCCTCCTGATCTAAAATCCAACAAGGAATTACGCACTTCTTCAAGCATGGCAAACCCGGCAACCGGGAAACTGATGTTCAGATAAATTCCTTCAATCTTCGGATCCGTCTTGGCGTACTGAAGCGTTTCTTTCAATTTAAGTAAGCCAATGGATTGCACTTCGCCACCAGGCACAGGAAAACCAGCCAGAGGATTTTCAGCTTGTTGCTCTGAAAACTCAGCATCAAGCTTTAGATGCAGAACAGTCTTATCACTTACGGTAACTCGTTCTTCTGCAGTCAATGCTCCCAAAACCATAAAGAGAAGGAGAAAACCGAAAAAAGTAAAAACCAGCAAAGCCAGAAAGGATGCAAAAAAAGTTTTAAAAAAGTTCATTTTCATTTACCATTTAAGACACAAAATTAATTACCCATGGTCTCACTACAAGAAGTATGTTTGCATACCGGATGAAACATACTGCTTATCTTTTATTGGGTTGCAACCTGGGTGATTGCCTGAATAACCTTTTGGTTGCACGGCATAAAATCAGTCGCCAGGTTGGTGATATTATTACATATTCAGCAATCTATAGGTCGGCTGCATGGGGAAAGACTGACCAACCCGATTTTTACAATCAGGTAGTTAAAGTAACCACCTCCAGGGAACCGTTGGATGTACTTTCCGAGATTCAGAAAATAGAAACGGATATGGGTAGATCAAGGATTGAAAAATGGGGTACTCGCATTATCGACATCGACCTGTTGTTCTGGAATGATTTAATCCTGAACGAATCGGAATTAAAAATTCCTCATCCCGGAATTCCTGAAAGAAGATTTACCCTGGTTCCGTTAGCCGAACTTGAACCCGGGATGAAACATCCGGTTTCAAATAAAACCATGATTCAATTACTACAGGAATGCAAGGATCCCCTGTGGGTTGAGCGATTATAGGCTGCCGGCTTCAACCTGCGGAGCAATTTTCTTAACAAGCCCTTGTAAGACCTTTCCTGGCCCGCACTCAATAAATACAGTTGCTCCATCCTGAACCATATTCCCTACCGACTGAGTCCAGCGTACCGGAGCGGTCAGCTGATCGATCAGGTTTTTCTTAATCGTAGAGATATCAGTTGATGGCAGGGCATTAACATTCTGATAAACCGGACAAATGGGTGTATTGAATTGAGTTGATTCAATGGCTGATGCCAATTCTTCCCGGGCAGGCTCCATGAGCGGGGAATGAAAAGCTCCGCCTACCTGCAAAGGCAAGGCACGCTTAGCCCCTGCTGCTTTTAATTTTTCACACGCAATATCAATTCCTTTCATACTTCCTGAAATCACTAATTGTCCCGGGCAATTATAATTCGCTGCTACTACGATCTCATCTTGAATGGACGCACAAACTTCTTCAACCACTTTATCATCGAGTCCAAGAATTGCGGCCATGGTTGATGGATTGATCTCGCAAGCCCGCTGCATAGCCAGGGCTCGTTTATAAACCAGTCTTAAACCATCTTCAAAAGAAAGAGCCTGGTTCGCTACCAACGCAGAGAATTCACCAAGCGAATGACCCGCTACCATATCCGGTTTAAATGCATCACTCGCCAAAGCAACGGCTACTGAATGGATAAAGATGGCAGGCTGGGTAACCCGGGTTTGCTTGAGCTCTTCGGCTGTTCCGTTGAACATGATGTGGGAAATATCAAAACCGAGGATCTCATTTGCCTTTTCAAATAAGGTTTTTATCTGAGGGTTGGATTCGTACAAATCCTTACCCATACCCGTGAACTGAGCCCCTTGCCCGGGAAAAATATAAGCTTTCATGAAGTCGTGTTTACAAGGTTCAAAATTACAAAAAGCTTGAGTATCGCAATGAAGAGATTCATTTGAAGAAACTTGTGGTACACATATAATCTATTGATCGAGAAAGCGTGACTTCAGATCCGGTGAAGGTATCCAACAGGTTTCTTTCTTTCCAAACCAACGATACCGGTTTCGGGAAATCCAATCATAGACAGGGTCGCGTAGAAACGAGGGAATAATTTTAAGTGCGTAAAAAGCAGGCCATAAGCCGGTGAGATACCTCGCAATTTCCAGGGCTCGTTGTGCTCAAATTAAGGTTTTGAAGAATTTGGTTTCCGAAATCAGACTGCAGGGATGCAAACCGAAACCTGGCCGATGGATCACGCTTAATAATAAATTGAACCGAGCCACTGCACAGATTACAAACTCCATCAAAGAGAATTACCGGATAAGGCACAGACGGTGAATTCTTCATCGGATAAGATGGACCCATCCTTTGATGTTCTGCACCCGCTGTTTCGGATCTACCACATCAAACGTAACTTCCGCCAGGTAATAATAGACTCCTGAAGAAAGTGGATTTCCATTGTTGTCTTTACCATCCCAATCAATGTAGATATTGCTGGCTGTATCATCGTTCAACCGACCAAGGTATTGGTACACTTCAGTTCCCCAACGGTTGTATACTTTGAAATTAACCTGTAAGACGAATCGCGCGCAGCGTCCTTTTAAATTATCGGGGATCTGGCAACCCTCTTCACCATTTCCACAATTCAGGTAATCCCGAACGTTGAATGCACTAAAAAGATCATTATAACCATCTCCGTTCGGAGTGAATATGTTCGGCAATTCATAATACGGACAATTGTCATTACATACCGGGTCGCTTAACTCACTTTCATTGCCCGAACGATCAACTGCCGAAATGCGATAACACCGCGCAAACGAAACCAGATTTTCATCAATATAAAAGGTATCCCGAACGTTTGACGCCAGTAGGATAAACTCTCCACCAACGGTATTCGATGCATAAATATTATACGATCTGGTATCTGCCCGGCAAGCCTCATCATCAGGACGATTCCAGAAAAGTGTGTTACTGAATGTATTAAAATTGCAGACTTCTTCTTCTAGGAATTGTTCGCAATCAATTATCTGTACGTTTAATTCAGGCTTGCAAGGAGCCACATCATCTTTAGGTTGAGCACATATGATCTGAGAATAATTTTCCTGCGGACGATCGATTTCAGGATTGCCATAGCTGCCGCGTGTCATTACCCGATAACAATAAACCGTATTGTCATCGAGACCTTCATCAAGATAAGCGAGACCATTCTCCAAAACATTCACACTGGTTAACAATGTAAGCTGGCTTTCGTCAGCACCTTCAGGACCCCGGAAAATGAGATGTTCTGGAAAATCCTCCACAATATTCGACCAGGGTACCGCAGCACTCCAGTTGAGTTGCATCTGTTGTGATGACGGTGTTAGTTCTAGCCGTACCGATGATGCTGGTGCCGACTGATCAAAAGGGTCAACCTGGTCTTTTGCAAACACTTTTACCCTGTAATTATAAACACGGCTCTCAGTATCAAGACCAACATCAAGAATGGTTGTGTCACCTGGTAGCGTTCCGGTATGTATGGACGTGTAATTAGTTCCTGTAAATCCTTCCGCACGTTCAACCAGGTAATCGTATCCATA
>JALOMY010000183.1 GCA_025455225.1 Cyclobacteriaceae bacterium
GAAAGCGCTGCTAAAAAATATTTTGGTGACAAAGACCCGATCGGCAAGGTAATTACGGTAAACAATAGCGTGCCGCTTGAGGTAACGGGCACGTACCGTGATTTTCCGGCCAATTCATCCCTTCAGGCTAATTTGATTGCTTCTTTCACATCAAACTGGTTTGGCAAACCGGAAAATCTGAGTTGGGGAAATGCAAGCTTTGAATCTTTTTTTCTTTTGCAGGAAGGAACGGAGAAGTCAACCGTGGATGAAAAAATCAGCGCGATGTTAAAAACGCATGTTGCGGAAGAAGACCGATGGTTCTCGATTTACCTGCAGCCCTTGCTTGATGTCCATTTGAAATCCGGAGAGCTCAACGCTTCCTTTGACCGGTCGTCTTATGGCGATATGAACCAGGTAAAAATTCTCCTGGCATTAGCCCTGATTATTTTGCTTATCGCTGCCGTGAATTATATGAATATGGCCACTGCACAATCGCAGCGCAGAAACAAAGAAGTGGGCATCTCCAAAACGTTAGGTGCTACGCTGAACCAATTAAGCGGAAAATTTTATTTCGAAGCGGCATTATTTGTTTTCATAGCCTCGATGCTAAGCCTGTGTGTGTTCACCATGTTATTACCTGCCTATAATGTTCTTACCGGTAAACAGGTTACAATGGATTTCATCAGTGCTAGCTGGTTCTGGATCGGACTGCTGGTTACCGGAACTCTGCTTACCCTATTGGCAGGATCTTACCCCGCATGGTATCTTTCTTCCTTCTCACCCAAAGCAGCACTTCAACAAAAAACGAATGCCGGTAGTCAAGCATTCATACGCAAAGGGTTGGTTGTACTGCAATTCTCCATGTCGATGATCCTGATTGTAAGTTCAATTGTTTTCTTCCGGCAGATGGAGTACATCCGGAATAAAAAGCTGGGCTATGAACCCGAGCAGGTGATTGCCGTGATGACCTCTGCTACGCGCGACCAGAACCTTATAAACTCGTTGAAAACTGAATTCGAATCACTGCCAGAAGTGAAAAGTGTAGCGAAAAGTCAATCGTACCCGGGCATCGGTACCAGCGGGTACACCATCAGGCGCGATAAAGATGCCCAAAACGGAGCTTCAATTCTTACAACCCAGGCTACACATGAAATTTTGGATGTACTGGGTGTTAAACTGTTAGCCGGTCGTTCTCTTCCGGAGGCTAAGGATCCAAACGATACAACCATTCAGGTGATCCTGAACAAGAGTGCAGTAGATTATTTGGGCTATTCACCGGAAGATGCCATTGGCCGGCACGTATACATTTTTGGCTATAGTCCTGCTGAAGTGGTTGGCGTTGCAGACGACTTTCATTTTGCATCCATGCATCAGAAAATCGGGCCATACTGTTTTAATAACAACAACGATAACAGCTACATCTACCTGCTGGTAAAAGTAGATGCTTTGAACCTCACCGAAACGGTTCAGAAACTTGAAAAGGTATATAGCAAATTAATACCCGCTGCGTTTGAATACACCTTCATTGACGAGCGTATGGCTGAATCTTACAATGCGGAGCAGAAACTTTCTAATGTTGTTTTAGTTGCTACGTCCATTGCCATTTTCCTTGCATGCCTGGGGCTCTACGCCCTGGCGGCTTTCACAGCGGAACAACGAACCAAAGAAATTGGCATTCGTAAGGTGATGGGTGCTTCAGTTCAACAACTCGTTACCTTGCTTTCGAAAGATTTTCTGAAGCTTGTCGTTGTAGCCGTAATCATTGGCATACCGGCAGGGTATTATCTGATGAATGAATGGCTAGCCGGTTTTGCCTATAAAACAACACTGGGCATTTCTGTATTTATTCTTGCCGGTATCATTAGTCTATTAATTGCCGGCTTCACGGTAAGTTATGAATCCGTCAAAGCGGCCGCTTCAAATCCTGTTAAATCTTTACGAAATGATTAAGTAAATCCTGAACGCGTTATGTTTAAAAGTTATTTTCTGATTGGCCTGCGTAATCTGCTAAAGCAAAAAGGATATGCCGCCATTAAAATCATTGGATTGGCATTCGGTCTTGCCGCCTCACTTATTATTTATCTTTTCGTTGAGGAAGACCTGTCTTACGACACCTTTCATAAAAACTATAACCGAATTGTTCGGGTAATGACGATCGACAGTGCTGAGGGCGTAAGCAGCAGTCTCGTTGGAGTTACTCAACCACCGCTGGGTCCCGCGGTTGAAGCTGAGCTTCCGGAGGTGATCAATAGTGTACGGTTAAGCGGTGGCGGACGTTTAGACCTCAGTTACGAAGACAATCTCTTAAAATGCGATGCTGGTTTCCGAACAGAATCTTCTTTTTTCGAAATATTCGATTTTGAAATACTGGAAGGAAAAAAGGAAAATACGCTGGATGAACCCAATAGCATTGCCATTACCCAAACTCTTGCGCATCGTTTATTCGGAAATGAAAGCCCGATTGGCAAGACTGTTAAGCTAAACCAAACCACGGAACTTCATGTGGTTGCCCTGGTGGCAGACCCTCCGAAAAATTCACACATCCAGTTTGATTTGCTTCGTTCCATGACCCCCTCACAATCCGAGGAAGGTTACCGTCAGTTTCTGGAGTCGTGGGGAGGCATCAGTCAGTTTACATATTTATTGCTAGATAAACCCATTCAGGAACAGGATCTCAATCAAAAAATTCAGGCGATCGCCAAAAAAAATAATGCCTTCGAATTTTTTACACCCATAGTACAACCCCTTGCCGATGTACACCTGAAATCCAAACAAGTACTGTTTGAGACCAACGCCAATAAATCCGACATTCTGAATGTTTACGTGTTATCCGTCATCGCTGTGCTTATTCTGATACTGGCAGCGGTTAATTTTACTAACCTGGTAACGGCTAAATCAGCAGGGCGTGCAAAGGAAGTTGGTATGCGCAAAGTAATTGGCGCCATTCGAAGTCAGCTGATCGGCCAGCATCTGGCAGAGTCAATTCTGATCACTTTCCTTGCCGCGGTACTGGCATTGACGGTTGTATTTGCAGCTCTCCCCTTTCTTAACAGTGCGTATCAACGGTTTGCCGATGCAAGCTCGCTATTGCAAACTACCAATCTCGCCCTGTATGTCTTCCTGATTTTTGGTGTTGGATTACTGGCCGGCTTATATCCTGCCTTTGTACTTTCTTCCTTCAAACCTGTTGTGGTTCTAAAAGGTGCGTTTAAAAATTCATCAGGTGGCATACAATTGCGAAAAGTACTTGTCGTACTTCAGTTTACTATTTCGGTGGCTTTAATGGTAGGCACCGGTATTGTTTACCAACAGATGCGGTTTATTTACACAGCCGATCTTGGTTACGACCGTGATCAGGTAATCACCTTAGCACAATCTGGTCGCACTGCAGACAACAGCACTTCTTTCAAAAATGAGTTGCTGCAAAACACCAACATACTTTCAGCGGGTACCTCAACGGTGCGCTTAGGTCAGCAACTCGGGCGCACAGGTATATTCCCGGAAGGATTCAGTAATGAATCGAATTTCATCGTCAGCATTATGAACATTGATGAATCGTTCATTCCTACTATGGATATGGAAATGGTTAGCGGGCGTAATTTCTCACTCGATTATGATGATTCACTCTCGATGATTATTAATGAAGAAATGACCCGCCTGCTGAAATGGGATGATGCGGTTGGACGGAAAATCAGTTTACAAACGGGACCCAATGCAGAAACCGATATCACCGCCTATACGGTAGTAGGTGTGGTAAAAGATTTCCATTTTGCTACCATCCGCCATAAAGTAGAACCGTTGTTCATGCTCTTCAATGCCAACAACCCATCCATGGCCATTAAAGTGAAAGCCGAAAACATGAAGGAAACCATTGCCTATATAGAAGACACCTGGAAGAAAATCAATACCGGATCAACATTTGAATATTCCTTCCTGGATGAGCAATTCGCCAACCTTTACCGAAACGAGCAGGCTTTTGCAACGATGTTCACACACTTTACCGTGTTGGCCATGATCATTGCCGGTTTAGGATTATTTGCATTATCCGCATTTACCGCTGAACAGCGCAAAAAGGAAATCAGTATCCGCAAAGTATTGGGTGCCAGCAACGGCAACATTTTGTATAAACTATCCATTGAGTTCATCCAGTTGATAACCATTGCTATTTTGATTGCGAGTGTTATTGCGTACCTGATTATGAACCGTTGGTTGCAGGATTTTCAATACAGCATCAAAATCGGGCCCGAGATTTTTGTAATCGCTGGGCTGGCATCAATTGGCATTGCCCTGGCAACCATAAGTTTCCAGGCATTAAAAGCGGCCTATTCAAACCCGGTCAATTCATTACGTAACGAATAACCTTATCTCTATGTTCCTGAATTACCTGAAGATTACCATACGCAATCTGCAACGAAATTTTACCTATTCGTTCATCAATATTTTTGGTTTATCCATCGGTCTGGCCTGCAGTATTCTGATACTGCTTTGGATCAGCGATGAATATAAGTTTGATCGTTTTCATGAAAAGCGTGACCGGTTGTACAAAGTGATGATGAATCAGACGTTTTCAGGTAAAGTCAGCACCCAGCATGCTTTACCCCTTCCCCTTCACGAAATCTTGAAATCAGAATCGAGCGGCATTAAACAAACCTTACTTACTAATTGGGGTGAGGGTAACTTACTTTCGGTAAACGAAACACGACTCAACAAAGTAGGGCTCAGCGCAACTGAAGAATTTTTTGACATGTTCTCTTTCCCGATGCTGCACGGAGATCCAAATACTGCACTGGGAGATCCATCATCCATTGTACTTACTGAATCAACGGCCCAGGCACTGTTTGGAAAAACGGATGTTGTCGGCCAGTTTGTAAAAATAGATGAATTCAAGGAGTTAAAAGTTTCAGGTGTAATTAAAGACATCCCTGAGCAATCCAATTTTGCATTCGTTAATTACGTACTCCCGTTTTCATACTATGAAGCAACCATGGATTGGGTACGCAATTCGCGCGACCGTTGGGATAATAATTCCTTTCAGATGTATGTTGAACTTCAGCCTGAAAGTAAAGCAGATGAAGTAACGGCTTCAATTCGTGACCTGGTAAAAAAGAATGTGGCGGATACCCTAACCAATCCTCAATTATTGCTCCATCCAATTACGAAGTGGAGGCTCTATTCAAACTTTGAGAATGGCAAGGCAGCCGGTGGCATGATTTATTACGTTCAGTTATTCGGGGCTATTGCTATTTTTGTTCTAATCATCGCCTGCATCAACTTCATGAACCTGGCCACCGCACGTTCAGAACGCAGAGCGCGTGAAGTGGGCATTCGTAAAAGCATTGGCTCACGCAAGAAAGAACTTGTTATTCAATTCTTAGGCGAATCCATTCTTATCACGTTACTGGCATTTATTATCGCTATTGTATTGGTGGAACTTTCCTTGCCTGCTTATAACACGCTGGTCAATAAAAAATTAATAATTGATTACTATAATCCGTGGTTATGGGCTTCCGCCACAGCCCTCATTCTTATTACCGGTACACTGGCGGGAAGTTATCCGGCCTTTTACCTGTCATCATTTCAACCTGTTAAGGTATTGAAAGGAAAGATTCAAACCGGAAAAAATTCAGGACTTCCAAGAAAGATATTGGTTACGTTGCAGTTTGGGTTTTCCATATTCCTGGTCATCGGTACCGTGGTTATTTATCAGCAGATTATGCATACCAAAGACCGGGAAATTGGTTATGACCGTGAAAACCTGATGATGGTCTGGACCAACGGAGATCTCGAGCGAAGCTACAGCACTGTAAAAAAAGAATTGTTGAATACCGGTGCCGTGGTTTCAGTTACCAAATCCAACAGCCCGATAACATCTATTTTTTCCAGCAACACGGTAGAATGGCCGGGAATGGAACCGGGTACGCGGGTGGTTTTTACAACCATTGCTACCGAGTATGATTATGTAAAAACAATGGGCATTAAACTGATTGAAGGCCGCGACTTTTCCGAGGAATTTACAACTGATTCATCGGCTGTATTGATTAACCAGTCCGCTGTAAAAGTAATGGGACTTACTGAACCAGTTGGTGCTAAAATCACTATGTGGGAAAAAGAGTGGACCATTGTTGGCGTAACGGAAGATGTGATCATGGGTTCGCCTTACCAACCAATAGACCCCATGGTTGTTATATTTGACCCCCAATGGAGCAGTACTGTAACCATTCGTTTGGGAAAAACCGAT
>JALOMY010000184.1 GCA_025455225.1 Cyclobacteriaceae bacterium
AAAGGAAAGACATATTGCGAGGTACAACAAACCCAGGTAAAGAAGTAGTGTAACCAACATGAAGACAATTTACAATTAACATCGATCAAATAACAATCGGTGATGCATCGATGCTGCTGCTGAAATTGAATTACATCAATGCTTTCTTCAGGGCACTATGATATGCCGGAAAATCATGAAGATTATTATGGCCTCCGCCTTCAATGATTACAAATTCATCGCCTGGTTTCAACAGGGGTTTTAACCGCAATGCGGATGACAACGGAACCACCCAGTCGCTCGATCCCTGGATCAACACCTTTTTGCACTTGACCAGCCGGATATGATCAGCATTGGAAAACTGGTATTTCGGTTTTACCAGGTAATTTACCAGGTAAATGGTTGGAAGAAATACAGGATAGACCACTCCCCATAATTCATCAAATGGTGTTTCAAGAATGAGTAAATCGGGTTCAGCCATCATGGCCAGGTTAGAGGCTACAGCTGAACCGAGCGATCTTCCATAAAAAACAGTTTTTGGATAAGTGAATGTCTGCTGAGCCCATTGAAAAATCAATGCAGCATCATGATACATTTCCTGCTCACCCGGCTTGCCCCCGCTTTTACCGTAACCGCGGTAATCCATCATTAGCACATCGTATCCAAGTTGGGTAAAGTCAGAAGCATATTTTCCCCAGCGTTGCAGGTTGTCTTTGTTGCCGTGAAAGTAAAGCAGGAGGCCTTTCGGTTCAGCACCGGACCGGAACAAGAGCGCATTGATTTCGATTTCTTTGGTTACCGGAACAAAAAACTCTTCAAACGGCTGATCAAACCTGAACTGGTAATCGCGTGATAATTTATCCGGCCGAAATATGACCTTGCTATGGAACTCCAAAAAGGTGACCGAAAGAAAAATGTAAAGCAGGGCTAGAACACCAAATACTCTGAAAACAATCCGAACAGGTTTCATAGTGAATCAGGAATGTTTGGCGGGTTCAATCAAATCCCAAAGGTTTCCATAAAGATCAGCAAAAACGGCAACTCTTCCATAGGGTTCATGGGTTGGTCCGCGAACAATGGTAATTGAATGAGTTTTTAAATTATCCAGATCGCGTTGAATGTTATCGGTGTGGAGAAACAGAAATACCCGGCCCCCGGTTTGATTGCCAATGCGGCTTCGTTGCTCATCATTCACAGCTTTGGCTAATAACAGGCGGCAACCGGAAGATCCGGGAGGTGCAACAACTACCCAACGCTTCGATTCATTTAAGACCGTATCTTCAATTAATTCAAAATGCAGCTTCTCCGTGTAATACTGAATTGCTTCATCATAATCCTTCACAAGCAGGGCAATGGTTGCCAGCGATTGTTTCATGAAGTAAATATATCATTACGCATGAAGTAACCGAACGGAATTCACGATAATGCTGCCGTGATTTTAACACAGGATGAATTTTCGGTTTTATGCACACGATCTCTTCGCAACAGCCAATCAGCAATTTTAACCGACCCCGATTCGCTACACGACATCCGGAAAAAGATAATGCCTGCCGATACGAATGTAAGGATACCCACAAAAAGTATGGAGGCTTCAAGACTGATCAGATCAGCAAGGATACCGGTTAATATCGCCCCAATGGCATAGCCCAGATCGCGCCACAATCGAAAGATACCGATGCTCTTCGGCCGATCCTGAGGATGTGTGTTTTCTGCAACTGCTGCTAAAAAGGTTGGATATACCATGGCTGTACCCCAGCCGATAATAGCCGACAAGACTATAAAATGCGTCATGGAATTTGCCCATGCCAGGCCAGTAAGAGCCAGTGCCTGAAGAAGCATGCCCATGTATAACATATCCTTCTTGCAGAAAAAATCGGCCAGCTTGCCCGTAAACAATTGTCCGATGCCCCATACGGCAGGATACACGGCCACGATTATTCCGATTTGTTCGAGACTGAAGTTTTTCGAAGCCAGCAGAATCGGGAAGATGCCCCACGTCATTCCATCGTTCAGATTATTGACAAGTCCGGCTTGTGTAACCGAGCCCAGGTTCTTATTCCTCCACGTAGTTTCCCAAAAAATATTTTTCAGTCGTGGTGCTTTACTGATCGTGGTTTCTTTGGCTACATGATGTTTGGTGTCTTGTACGAGAAAGAGGGTTGAAAAAAATCCAAGAACAACCAATCCGATACCGAGGTAAAACGGATAGGGCCGCAAGCCGTACTCACCTGCAATCCATCCGGTAAGAAATGCAATAACTGCTACCGATAAATATCCAGCAAATTCATTCAGACCCATAGCAAAGCCCCGCTGCTTCTCACCTACCAGGTCGATCTTCATCATTACCGTACTCGACCAGGCAAGACCCTGATGAACACCTAGCAACACGTTGGCAGCTACGATCCAGTTCCAATCGGGCGCCCACATAAGCATGAAGGGAATGGGAATACCAAGAGCCCACCCAATCAGCAATAAATTTCTTCTTCCGATTTTATTTGCCCAGGCACCGGTGTAGTAATTGGTGATGGCCTTCACCACACCGAAAACAATAATGAAAGTAAGGATGGTGGTTCTTGCAGCGAGACCAAACTCCACTTCGGCAATTTGCGGAAGGATGGTTCGCTCAAGACCCACCATACCACCCACAAATCCGTTAATGATTACCAACAGTGTGAATTGTCTCCAGTTTTCCTTCAGGCCCAGTTTAATGTGTTCCATAGTATCAATCAGAAGGTGAGTACTTTGACGCTATCTACAACCCATTTCGTCAGCTCTGCTAAGGTACTGATTTCGATTCCATAAGGGGCATCATTAATGATGATCAAAATTTTCATGGTTCTTACCGGCTAATGATTTGTTTCCATAGTGTGGGAATTTCCTCCAGTTTAAGTCTTGCCAATTGTTCAATTCGCCCTGTGTCAACTAGTGATCGGTTTACACGAATATCCAGCAATTGTGGTTCCGTAATCGGTTTACCAATCTGGCTTACTATAAATACCTGTGCTTCTTCAGCAAAACCCTGCTCGCAGATGGCCTTGCTTAATTCAAAAGCAAACAGGTTATAAATTTTCCCTACATGACTTACGGGATTCTTTCCGGCAAATGCTTCAAGACTCATAGGCCGATACGGTGTGATTAATCCGTTGTAACGATTCCCCCTGCCCACTTCTCCATCGTCACCAGCCTCAGCACTTAATCCGGTAACGGTCAGGTAGACGCTTTGCTGATCATAGTTATCGGCTGAATTGATTTCAATAACAGTGTCCTCCATTCCAGGTTTACCAGAAATAAACTGTTTGATCTCCGCTACATGCAATTGGTACGCCTTTATATCCGGAATAAACCGGTCAACCATAGCAACGGCAATCGTAAACTTTGCTCCGGTCTTTGTGCGCAATCCCATCACTTTTATATCTTCTCCAACCCATGGGAAGCGTTGCTTTGTCTTAACGTTATTCAGCAACTGTTCAATTTGAAGCACCTGCTGTTCAAGGGGCGTGAAGGGATAAAATCCAACTCCAATGGAAGTATCGTTCGCTAATGGAATCTCACCTTTTCCAAATCGCTGAAAAAGCTCTGTAAGATCCTGACTGCCCGCTCCTATTCGGCAAACAATGCGGATGTCCTTTTCCGGATCCAGAAAACGAAGATTTTTTTTAATCCAGTTTTTTACGGTATTGCCGACAATTTCCTCCACCGGAATTTTTCTTCCCTTGAATTCATTGGTTGCGCGCCCGGCTAGAATAAGTTCCATGGGCTTAACCAAACGACCTCCTCCAAACGCAGGCTGCGATTGACCTGCTATTAACAGAGCTTTATCGACATTATGATGAAGAATGAGGCCAAACTCTTTAATATAATAATGACAAAGCGCGACTGAAATCTCTTCAGCAATTTGATCGCAAATGGCATCGGGATGGCCAAGGCCTTTGCGTTCCGCAATTTCAATATCGGAGGTTGATTGTAAGGGCCGAATGCGAATTGGCTCAATCACAATTGTGTGTTAATTCCTTAAGGGCAGGCATTGAAATAACAAAGAAGCAAGCAAAATAGTGTGGTTCCCTTCAAGTTTTACTCATATTAATCCGGATCCCAGCGCCAGAGAAAGCAGGATGAGTAAAACCGCAACAAACACCTGTATAAACCGAAGCGTGATTTTCTTCAATAACTTATTTCCGATATACGCGCCTACTATAGCCGATAACGTGGCACTTGCGACTAGCGTTAGGTTTTCAGTGAGACCTGATGCGGTAAAACGAGTGGCATATACACTTAACCGGGTAAAGTCAACAAACGTGGATACCACCACGGCTGTGCCTACAAAAGCTTCTTTTGAAAGTCCGGCTTTAATTAAAAACGCACTGCGCAATGCGCCCTGGTTTCCGGAAAGTCCGCCAAAAAATCCACTGAGTGCTCAGCCAAGCGGAAGTTTGTTTTTATCGAACTGCAGTTTGCTGAAATACGGAATGAGATCAATAGTGGCAAAAATCAACAGTAATACTGAAACGATAAACTTCATCGGGTAAACCGAGATTACTCGATCACCCAATTGATATGTGAATAGTGGCTCCCACTCCGTAATATTCAGCAACAACCATGAACCAATAATGGCAGCAACTACGGCTGGAATACCAAAGCGCAACAACACTTGCTTATCGGCATGACGGCTAACTAACACCAGTTTGAAAATATTATTGAAAAAATGAACCACACCCGTTAAGGCAATGGCCAGATCTACCGGAAAGAAAATCATGAACACGGGCGTGAGAATAGTACCCAACCCAAAGCCTGAGAAAAAGGTAAGGATGGCGGTAATAAAAGCCGCCAGACAAATAATAAATATATCCAATACGATCTTCTTATGAATTGAGGAATACTCCTCTATAATTAATAATCAAATGATCCAACCTTTGGCACGGGCAGTTCGGGATACTAAAACAAGTGCCACAGAAAAAACAGGGATCAAAATGGCCATGGCTATTCCGCTGGAATCAAATGCCGGGGAATTTTCGACCATGAAAATATCATAACTCCATTGGGCCGCCACACAAACCAATGACACTACAAATACCCAGTAGGCCAATGCCTTGCGCAAAAGAATTAACAAGGAGCCCAACGTTCCACCAAATACAGCCAATGCAAATACACCCATGTACCAGGCCGGCTGGTTTTGTAAATACACTTGTTGTTCTTGCGGCAAAGCAGCAATGGCTTCATCGGTCATGTAAGCACGCATCAGATAAGCCATAACACCCATGGCATTCCATAGAAGGGCTATAACGGATACAATCCAGAACCAGGCGGGGGATTTTACTTGATTTGACATAGTATTGGAATTGAATACGTACAAGTTAATTGGTTTTTCGGAATAAATTAGGCCAACCTGACCTTACTGAAACCGGATAACTTTCCCAAACAGTTTACAACCTGCATTCTCCATCGTGTGTCCAATAAATTAAACAGAATCCGGATGCGCATATTAGCCTTAATTCTAGTAGTTACTTCTTTGTGTCAATGCGATACAACCGAAGTCATTGTTTGTTTTCCGCAAAGGTGTTCAATACAGGCCACCGTTAAGGATATGACCGGACTTGATGGCTGCGGACTGATGTTTGAACTTCAGGATGGCACCTTGCTTGAACCGGAGCGTAGGGTATATGTTCAGCCTCCAAAACCAGAAGAAGACCCTTTATACTATTTCGAATTGAAAGCAAACGATAAGGTGTGGATTGATTACCGGTCTTCATCTGCCAGTTCAATTTGTATGGCCGGAGAAATCATATTTATAACCTGCATCAAGCCGTTTACAACGTCTGTCGAAAACTAAACGAACAGAAAGTCCGATTCCCTTAATCAAACACCAGCGTTCCGAAACTTTCAATATCATGAAAGTTAACGCGCGTAGGTTGCCACGACCAGGCAGCTGTTCCCTGGTCGTAATCAATCCGGTACATATTTACCCGCCAGTTTGTACCCTTCACAGGCGGAACATTATTTAAAGGTGTAAGCAGTTCGAACGGAATAAAAAACTCCGCATACCATCCTTTCGTACGTTCTCCTTCTTTAACGATTTGCGTGGCATGGCGTGCCAAACGGCTGCCTTCGTAATGCCAGGGTATCCATCCAAGAAATCGCCCGTTCATGTTAGGCACCATTAAAACCAATTCATAATTGAGTGGAGACAGCTCATATTCAAAGTACAGGGAATGGTTTTCGTCCGTCCAGAAAAATATTTCCACCACATCTTCATTGTATAAGTCGGCCTGGTGGCTGGTGAGTGTTGCTGTGATTTGATCATCTTCACACCAATAAAGCGCGTAGATGCCTTTTTCAGAGTACAGTAATTTCACTTTGGTCTCATAGGCAACTGCAGATTTTCCGCGCTGGGGTAAATCAATCCATGGAATTTTTTGCCATGGCTGGGCCGATCCGTCCCCGGTC
>JALOMY010000185.1 GCA_025455225.1 Cyclobacteriaceae bacterium
AAAAAATATAATAAACTCATAATACTGGCATTCCTCATAGCCTTCTTCAATCAATTCTCAGGGATCAATTTTATTCTTTATTACGCACCTGAAATTTTAGAACGTGCTGGCCTGGCCGCTAAAGAATCGTTATTTAATTCAATCGCCATCGGGGGCATTAACCTCATCTTTACGTTTGTGGGACTATACCTGATTGACCGAACCGGCAGAAAAAATCTAATGCTGATCGGATCATTCGGCTACATCATCAGTCTTTCAATGGTTTCGTACGCCTTTTATTCCGGAGTGGGTCCTGGCTTCCTGATGACTTTTCTGCTCATATTTATTGCCGCTCACGCCATTGGTCAGGGGGCTGTGATCTGGGTTTTCATTTCAGAAATATTTCCCAATAATGTACGCGCGTTGGGTCAATCATTGGGGGCCAGTGTTCATTGGGTAAGCGCAGCCGTTATTACGTTACTTACTCCGGTATTCCTCGATCAATCAGAAGGTTTGCTGAAAAATGATCCCTGGATCATTTTTGCTTTTTTTGCCGGGATGATGATACTTCAATTAATCTGGGTGCTCTTGAAGTTTCCTGAAACAAAGGGAATACCCCTGGAGGAGATTCAGAAGAAACTCGGAATTAAGTGATCGTTTTACTGTGTAGATAAAGCGCACCTTCCTTCAGTGAATAACCGGAGACGCGGATTGTTTGAAAGGAATAGTGTTCAATTAGGTAGCGTATCAGACAACAGGACACCACAATCATATCAACCCGCAATTCAATCATTCCTGGCATTGCCATTCGTTGATCCCGGTTTTTGAAGATCAACTCCCGGTAGATTTCATAAAATCCTTCGAATGTCAGCGGGGTTTCCGGATCATCTTCGTGTTGGCTAATTCCATTTTTCAAACAATAGATATCGCTTAAGGTATCAAATGTTCCGGAAGAACCGATCAATGTCTTTGGCTGAATGGTTTCAAGAGCTTCAAAAAGATCAGAAAGTACTGAATTGAAATATTGATCCAGTGTTTTAATTTCTTCCGGTAGAATAGGATCATGCTTTTGAAATAATTCCATAAGCCGCTGGCCACCAATCTCGATGCTTCGTTTCCATTCAATGCCGGATGCATTACCGATAATAAACTCTACACTGCCTCCACCGATGTCGATTATAAGAGATTTTTCTTCACCTAACTTTAAGCCATAATGGATCCCAAAATAGATTAATTCTGCTTCCTGGTCTCCGGATATTACGGTAATGGAAATTCCCGTTTCTTGCTTTATTTTTTGTATTACATCTTTCTGGTTAAGAGCATTACGCAAGGCACTTGTACCGTAAGCCAAAATGTTCGAAGAAGCGTATAAATCAATTTTCTCCTTGAATAATTTCAAGGTTCTAATAGCCCGTGTTACCCCCGAATCGGTAATCTTATTTTGATTGATGCCTCCTTGTCCGAGACGAACAGCCTGTTTATCCCGGTAGAGAATTCGGTAGGATCCTTGTTGTTGTTCTGCAATCAATAAGTGAAATGTATTGGTGCCCAGGTCAATGATTGAAAGTATTGAATTCATAGTCGTAAAACGAGGCAATTTAATACCTTCCATTAACTATATTTCGGTATAAAATCTTTGCTATGACACATCGAGAATTTTCAGATCCGATACTTCAACAGAAGTTCAACGAACTGGAACGTAAAAATAAAGAGGCGTTGCTGGGAGGTGGTGAAAAACGAATTGAACAACAACACGCCAAAGGAAAATTGACTGCGCGTGAACGCATTCATCTTCTCCTGGATGAAGGATCATTTGAAGAAATGGGCAAGTTTGTGATGCATCGCTGTAAAGACTTCGGGCTGGACAAAGAATATTACCTGGGCGATGGTGTGATCACCGGTTTTGGTACCATTAATGGAAGATTGGTTTATGTCTTTTCACAGGACTTTACCGTTTTCGGGGGATCACTTTCAGAGACGCATGCTGAAAAAATTGTAAAACTCATGGACCTGGCCATGAAAAATGGCGCACCCTTAATAGGCCTCAACGACTCAGGCGGAGCCCGCATCCAGGAGGGTGTTTTGTCACTTGGGGGTTATGCCGATATTTTTTACCGGAATACCCTTGCATCCGGAGTCATCCCTCAAATCTCGGCAATAATGGGTCCATGTGCCGGTGGTGCGGTGTATTCTCCGGCTATTACCGATTTTATCTTCATGGTAGAGAATACATCCTTTATGTTTGTTACTGGTCCGAACGTGGTAAAAACAGTAACCCATGAAGATGTTACTTCCGAAGAATTAGGTGGTGCCATTACCCACAGTACGAAAAGCGGTGTCACTCATTTTGCTTGTGCCAACGGCCTGGAATGCATTCAGCAGATTAAGCAACTGCTTAGTTACATTCCTCAAAACTGTGAAGAAGATCCCCCACGGTTACCGTATACACCGGGTGATGAAAAGCGTGTAAAATTAAATTCGATTATTCCCTCCAACCCCAACCAACCATACGATATGCGCGAAGTAATCGACCAGGTGGTTGATGAAGGGAGTTTTTTTGAAGTGCATAAAAATTTTGCTGAAAATATTGTGGTTGGATTTGCCAGGTTAGCCGGCCGCAGTGTCGGTGTGATTGGAAATCAACCTGCTTCCCTTGCCGGTGTACTCGACATTGATGCGAGTGTAAAGGGAGCCAGGTTCGTTCGTTTCTGTGACTGTTTTAATATCCCCTTACTTGTGTTGGAGGATGTACCTGGATTTTTGCCGGGTACAGACCAGGAATGGAACGGCATTATTACTAACGGAGCCAAACTGCTTTATGCTTTCTCTGAAGCAACTGTTCCGCGTGTTACGGTTATCACCCGCAAAGCCTACGGTGGGGCTTACGATGTGATGAACTCCAAACATATTGGCGCAGATCTGAATTATGCCTGGCCAACTGCTGAAATTGCGGTTATGGGAGCCAAAGGTGCTGCCGAAATTATTTTCAAGAAAGAAATTGCTGAGGCTGATGACCCGGTTGCCAAACTCAATGAAAAAGTAGAGGAATATACCCGTAAGTTTGCCAACCCATACCGCGCTGCCCACCGGGGTTATATCGATGAAGTAATTTACCCGGACCAAACCCGTGAGAAACTGATTCGTGCTTATCAGATGCTTGAAAACAAAGTAGCCAAGCTTCCTAAGAAAAAGCACGGAAACATTCCTTTATAACGTTACTTCAGTGTTGAAATTGAAATCTTAACAATACAGTATATGGATAAAAAAAGTAAAAGCTTTTTGTTTGAATACCTGAACAATGCTTCTCCAACCGGATTTGAGCATTCCGGGCAACAGATATGGCTGGATTACATGAAGCCTTATATCGATGATTATATCGTAGACGTTTATGGAACTGCAGTAGGTGTTATTAACCCCAAAGGCAGTTACAAGGTAGTTATTGAAGCTCATGCAGATGAGATTTCATGGTTTGTTGGGTACATAACCGATGATGGTTACATCTATGTCAAGCGCAATGGAGGTTCCGACCATCAGATTGCACCATCAAAGCGGGTGAACATTCATACCGAGAAAGGCATAGTAAAAGGAGTATTTGGCTGGCCGGCTATACATGTACGCGATGCTGGCAAGGAAGAACCCCCGACCTTAAAAAATATCTTCATCGATATCGGGGCAGAATCGAAAAAGGAAGTAGAGGCCATGGGTGTTCATGTGGGGTGCGTGATTACGTTTGAGGATGAGCTTATGGAAATGAATAAGCACTACCTGGTGGGCCGTGCCTTAGACAACCGGATGGGTGGTTTCATGATCGCAGAGGTTGCACGAAGATTGAAAGAAAACAAGAAAAAGCTACCTTTTTGTTTATATGTCGTCAATTCGGTACAAGAGGAAATCGGCCTGCGGGGTGCTGAAATGATTTCCCGGAGATTGAAACCCGACCTGGCTATTTGTACTGATGTTACCCACGACACGTGCTCACCGGTTTACAATAAAAAAGATACGGGTCACATTAAATGTGGCAGCGGACCCGTGTTGTGCTATGGTCCCGCGGTACAGAACAATGTTCTGAAAATGATTATTCAGACTGCAGAAAGGCGGAAAATACCCTTCCAGAGGCAGGCTGTAAGTCGATCAACCGGCACGGACACTGACTCTTTTGCCTATTCAGCAGAAGGTGTTGCTTCTGCCCTTATTTCCTTGCCGTTAAAGTACATGCATACTACGGTAGAAACGGTTCATAAAGACGATGTTGAAAGTGTTATCAAGCTGATTTATGAAGTGCTTTTACAGGTGAAACCCGGCCACGATTTCAGGTATATTAAGTAAAATTCAACAAAAACCTTACATCAGACAGAATACATTCAGTTTAGAAACTTTCACTCAGGTAAGGAATTTTACTTTTGAAATACTAAACCTAAGGCAAGCGGCCTTAACGAAACACGCGCTGGAACACGGAGTTTTATTGAGAGGGTCTTTCTTCGTGCTTCACGTGCGTTCCTTAAAACGAGCATCTTTTGAGTCTTATGGATTTCGAAAGATGCTCTTTTAATTTTGCCCCATGCCATCCCATTCCACAATAGACCAAATGGGCCAGCCGGTATTCGTTCCGGCAAAACCAAAACGGATTGTATCGTTGGTGCCTTCGCAGACAGAATTGCTGGCCGCTCTTGGCCTTGATGATGAAGTTGTCGGGATTACCCGATTTTGTATTGAGCCTCCATCGTGGAGAAAAACTAAAAAAATCATTGGGGGAACTAAGAGATTCAAAGTTGAAGAAATCAGTAAACTGAATCCTGACTTAATCCTGGGAAATAAAGAAGAAAATGATCAGGCCGGCATTGAGTGGCTTCGTAAACGATTCACGGTATGGATGAGTGATGTTAAAACGTATGAGGATGCGCTGGCCATGATTCAATCAGTGGGGTTATTTACGGATAAGGAAGCGGAAGCTTCCCGGTTGGTTCATGCCATCAAGCATTCCATGCAAGGTATCCGTTCCTCCTTAAACATTCGGGTACTATACCTGATCTGGCGCGATCCCTGGATGGGTGTTGGATGCGATACCTTTATTCATTCAATGATCTGTAAAGCCGGTTTTTTGAATTGCCTTGAACCTTTACAGCGATATCCACAACTCACAGAAAGTCAGATGCAGTCCTATCATCCGGACTATGTTTTTCTATCTTCAGAACCTTTTCCATTTAACGAGACGCACATCCAGGAGCTGAAACGACTTTTGCCGGATTCAAAAATTGTGCTGGTGGATGGAGCTGCTTTTTCCTGGTATGGAAGCCGGATGCTCTATTTTGCTGATTATATCAATCAACTTCGGATTCAGTTAACCTAAAACCAATCGCCTGCATGTCTTTCCAGAAGGTTGGGTATGATTTTCGAACCACCATTGGATCTTCTATGGACAAGTCTCGCAGTGTACCCAACGGGGCAAAGGCCATAGCCATACGATGATCAAGATATGTATTGATAGTGGGTATGTTGTCCGGAATCTGGTGAGCTGGCAATAATGTCCATTCCGATCCCGACTCAATCAACTGAGCATTGAGTTTTTTCAGTTCAACCTGAAGGGCATGAATGCGATCTGTTTCCTTAATTCTCAGGCTCTCCAATCCGGTAAAATGGCCAACCACATTACAGGCAGCACATACAACCGAAACCGTCTGAGCCAGGTCGGGGCAATGGGTAAAATCCCAGGTAATCTCCGCACGGGGTTCAGCTTTCAATAAAACGAGATCAGAACCCCTGGGTTGGGTTATCACCCCCAGTTGTTCCATGATGTCTACTACCACCCGATCGCCTTGTAATGATCGAATGGTCATATTGGGTAAAATGATTTCTGCTTGTTGAGCCAGTGCAGCAAACGCATACCAATAACTGGCAGCCGACCAGTCTGCTTCAATCGCATAACGACAAGGTTTATAGGGTTGATGCGGGATTTCTATTCGATTGTCCTGCACAACTACACGCGCACCGAATAGCCGCATCAGGGAGGCAGTCATTTCAATATAAGGTCTGCTTCCCACATTGCCTTCAAGATTCAGACTTAACCCTTGCGGAAGTTCAGGTGCAATCATCATTAATGCAGATATGTACTGACTGCTCACATCACCACGAATACTTAATTCTGATATGGAACT
>JALOMY010000186.1 GCA_025455225.1 Cyclobacteriaceae bacterium
AAAAAGGCCCGGTAAAGGGCCTTTCTTTTTGCAAGCAGATTGGAGTAATTAATATTTAGCGTTAAATCTTCCGTAAAGAAGATAAATTCCAACACCAATTACCAACCAGATTAATGCAATTAAAAATGTCAGCGGATTCAGAAAGAGCATTACACTGGTACAGCAAATAATTCCAAGTATCGGAACAACGGGGAACAAGGGTGTTTTGAATGGTCGTTTAAGTTCAGGGTTTTTATAACGAAGAATCAGAACACCTACACATACGAGTATAAAAGCTAATAATGTTCCAATAGAAACCAATTCACCTAACACGCCTATCGGTAGTAAACCAGAAGCGATCATGGCTACGGCTCCGGTTATTACTGTTGATGTTACCGGGGTTCCGTAGGTTGTGTGAATTTTTGAAAAGGTTTTAAAGAATAATCCATCGTTTGCCATGGAATAGAAAATGCGGGTCTGACCCATTAACATCACCAGAATTACCGAAGTAAGACCGGCAATTGCACCAATCTTGATGTACGGACTCAACCACTTTAATCCTTCACCGGCTTTATCAATGGCTACAGCAATCGGTGCCGCGGTATTCAATTCTGTGTAGCGGGCAATACCAGTCATGACCAATGCAACAAAGATGTAAACAAGTGTACAGACTATGAGTGATCCAAGGATACCCCAGGGCATATCTTTTTGGGGATTTTTTGCTTCCTGGGCAGCTGTTGATACAGCATCAAAACCGATGTAGGCAAAGAAGATAACCGCGGAGGCACGGAAGATTCCAGAAACTCCAAACGATCCGAATTCACCGGTATTATCCGGAATAAAAGGTGTCCAGTTTTCAGTGTTGATAAATTGCCATCCAAAAGCAACGAATAATAGAATTACGGTAAGCTTAATAGCAACTACAATATTGTTAAACGTTGCCGATTCTTTTATCCCCCGAATCAATAGTATGGATACCAGAAACACAATAAGTATCGCAGGCAGGTTGATCAGCGTTGTTATCTGGGGCAGTGAATCAACCAAAATACCTTTTGCCGAAAGTGATTGAACCAGCTCGTCTGAATAGGCTTCCCATCCATCCGGAGTTTGAATCAATTTTGTTCCTGTGGCAGCGGTCAATTCAGGTGGGATGGGTAAACCCAGGTTTTTATCAAGGAAACTTACCACATATCCTGACCAGCCTACGGCTACGGTTGATCCGGCAAACAAATACTCCAGAATCAGGGCCCACCCGATAATCCAGGCGACACCCCGGCCCATGGTTGCATAGGCATACGTATAGGCGCTACCGGCAATTGGAATCATGGCAGCAAATTCAGCATAACACAAACCCGCAAAAGCGCAGGCAAGTGCTGAAACGATAAAGGACAAGCTCACAGCAGGACCAGCATATTGTGCTGAAGCCTGACCTGTTAATACGAAGATACCGGCCCCTATAATGGCACCAACACCGAGTGCGATCAGGTTATACTTTCCAAGTGTACGTTTTAATCCATGACTCGCACCGGACTCCTGCATCAGTACTTCCATGGGCTTTTTAGAGAATAAGGGATTGGCCATTTAATAAAAGGTTTAAGTAGTAAATTATTGGCGCACTAAATGTAACAAGTTTACGGTTTTGTTACCGATC
This sequence comes from Cyclobacteriaceae bacterium, assembly GCA_025455225.1. GTDB lineage: Bacteria > Bacteroidota > Bacteroidia > Cytophagales > Cyclobacteriaceae > UBA2336. The sequence continues at coordinate 1,631 of JALOMY010000186.1, forward strand.
CGCTTAAGGAAGTTGCGGGCTAATTTATCCCTTGGGAAATTGCTCCGGATTTTCTTCAGAAGGTATAGGCGCAGCAGGTTCAGCCAGGGCAGTATCCTTCTGAATTTCAGAAGATTCTACCGATTGAAGCGATTCACCAAAAAAGCGCTTTTGAAGGACAAGGATAATCAAGACACCGATGAAAATCGAAGAGTCGGCAATGTTGAATACGGGACTGAAAAATTCAAAATACTGACCGCCAAGACCAGGCACCCACTCAGGCCAAACAAATTCAAAGATCGGGAAATACAACATGTCAATTACCTGCCCGTGAAACCAGGGTGTTGGTGCATCGGGCGGAGCATTGTTCAGCAACACTCCATAAAATGTACTATCGATTACGTTGCCAATGGCACCCCCCAGAATCAATCCCATGCACCACAGAAAGCCGGAATGCACATTGCGCTTGGTCATGTAAATCAGGTACCAGGAAATTCCAAACATAGCGGCAATACGGAAGATGGTGAGGGCTAATTTGCCGAATTCGTTTTCCCATCGTATGCCGAAAGCCATACCGGGATTTAACAAATAATGCAATCTGAACCAGTCACCCAGTACATTGATTTCCTCATGGAGGTACATGTTGTTAAAGACCAGCATTTTGGAGGTCTGGTCGATGATAATAATAACGAATGCCAACAGGAAATAACGAAGCGCTTTCATCGTATCAGATTCAGGATTTTACAACACGTATCTGCACCTTAAGCATCTGTTCATCCATGTCTACTTCGGTGGCATTACTAATTTGATCTTTTATATCAAGGCTTACTGCCTGAGTTTCCGTGCTAATATACTGTTTAAACTGAGATATGGCCGAAGTCAGGGCATCTCCATTCCGCTCAATTTCAATAGCGATTTTATCCAGGACTTCAAGGCCCATGTCTTTCCGTAAATTCTGAATACGGTTAACAAAATCGCGCGCAACACCTTCGCGCTTCAGATCATCCGTTAAGGTTACATCGAGGGCCACGGTAATGCCCCCCTCGCTGGCAACGGACCAACCCGGAATGTCTTCGGATGAGATCAGAACATCATCCGGAACTATGTCAAATCCACCTTTGGAAAGGGAGCCTGTTTTCTCAAGCTGGTTAATTTCGTCCTGGGTAAGGGATTGGATTACGGCAGAAACTTCCTTCATTTTGGGTCCATACTGTTTGCCCAGTTTGGCGAAGTTGGGTTTAACTTTTTTAACCAGCAATCCGGACGTATCGTCAATATATTCAATACCCTTGATGTTGACTTCGGCTTTAATAATTTCTTCTACACTGCGAATGCGTTCAGCAAATTGTTCATCAAGCACAGGAAGCAGGATGCGGTTAAGCGGAGTTCTTACTTTGATTTTGCTGTTCTTTCGTAAGGCATGGGTCAGCGAGCAAATGCGCTGTGCATAATCCATTGATTTCTCAAGATCTGTATCGATAAGATCATGTTCAGCTTTCACCAGATCAGTAAGATGGATTGATTCATGGCGCAGCGGAGTATTATGGGTTTTTGCTTTTTCGCGTATGTTGTCGGTCAGGTTTTTATATAACCACTCTGAAACAAAGGGTGCGATGGGTGACATCAGCTGCGCAGTTGTTAACAGGCATTGATACAGGGTATCGTATGCTGCTTTTTTATCTGTAGATAATTCTCCCCGTTGCGCAGGTTGCCAGAAACGTTTCCGGTTCAGGCGAACATACCAGTTTGATAAATGATCGTTAACAAACTCCTGAATGGCACGTGCTGCCCGTGTGGGCTCGTATTCACGGTAAGCCAGTGTAACGTCATCTATCAACAGTTGTAGTTTGGAAAGAATCCAACGATCAAGATGGGTGCACTGTTCGCTGTAAGATGTGTTCAACTCGTCTTTAACGTATCCGTCAATATTGGCATACAAGGCAAAGAAAGAATATGTATTCATCAGGGTTCCGAAGAACCTGCGCTGAACTTCCACAACGCCATCGAAATCAAACTTCAGGTTATCCCAGGGCGGGGCGTTTTCAATCATGTACCATCGAACCAGGTCAGGCCCGAACCTGTCAATCGCCTCGAAGGGATTAACCACGTTGCCTTTGCTCTTCGACATTTTGTTGCCGGTTTTATCCAGCACCAGGCCATTCGAGATTACATTTTTAAAAGATACCTTATCGAACAGCATTACTGAAATGGCGTGGAGGGTGAAGAACCATCCACGGGTTTGATCAACTCCTTCGGCAATAAAATCAGCAGGGTAACTCTTTTTAAAGATTTCGGTGTTTTCAAACGGATAGTGCCACTGGGCATAGGGCATGGCTCCGCTGTCAAACCACACATCAATCAGGTCTGGTTCGCGATACATAGGCTGACCGTAATCACTCACCAGGATAATCTCATCGACATACGGACGATGCAGATCAATTGAAGACTGAAAGCTCAGGGATTGTTTGAAACCCGCTTGTTCAGCCTTGGTCATTTCGTTTTTCAGTTCTTCAACGGACCCAATGCACTTCTCTTCTTTTCCGTCTTTCGTACGCCAGATCGGCAGGGGTGTACCCCAATATCGTGAACGCGATAAATTCCAGTCGACCAGGTTTTCAAGCCAGTTTCCAAAACGTCCCGTTCCGGTTGATTCGGGCTTCCAGTTAATGGTTTTATTCAACTCAACCATCCGGTCTTTCAATGCCGTAGTTTTAATAAACCAGGAGTCGAGTGGATAGTATAAAACCGGTTTATCGGTACGCCAGCAATGCGGATAGGTGTGTTCGTATTTCTCAACCTTGAACGCTTTGTTTTCTTCTTTCAGAATAATGGAAATGATTACATCGGTTGATTTATAATCCGGATGGGATTCATCTTCATCGGTATAGTTCTTTACGTAGAAGTCGTTTTCTGTAAGCGGTTTATGTGTTTTGATTTTATACCGTTCAACTCCTTCCTTGAGCTTGCTCCCGATTTCCTTTACAAACTTTCCTTTACGATCGACTGTTGGTAGTTCATTTCCTGCTTCATCACGTACCGTTAAAGGTGGAATAGTATGTTGTTTGGCAACCCGGAAGTCGTCAGCACCAAATGTTGGCGAAGTGTGAACTACACCGGTACCGTCTTCGGTCGTTACAAAATCACCGGCAACAACCTGAAAGGCATTTTCAGAATTGTATAAAGGCTGCAGGTACGGCATCAGCTGCTCGTACCTGATGCCAATTAATTTTTTACCACTGAATTCCTGAACCACTTCAAAAGGGATTGCCTTGTCTCCAGGCCGGTAATCCGCAAGCTTCAGGTCTTTGTTCTTCTCCGGGAAATATTTTGATAACAGGTCTTTGGCCAGGACAACACTTGCCGGTTTGAATGTATAGGGATTGAATGTATTAACCTGAACGTATGTAATTTTTTCACCGATGGCCAGCGCTGTATTAGAAGGCAACGTCCAGGGTGTTGTGGTCCATGCCAGTATGTAAACTTCAGAATTCTTCGTTGATGAGAACAAGAATTGTGAGGTTGCGTCCTGTTTCACTTTAAACTGGGCAACTATGGATGTATCTTTTACCTCTTTATAGCACCCCGGTAAATTCAATTCATGTGAACTTAAACCGGTACCTGCTCCCGGTGAGTAAGGCTGAATAGTATATCCCTTATACAACAGGCCTTTTTTATAAAATTCTTTAAGGATCCACCACAAGGATTCAATGTAACTTGAATCATACGTGATGTAAGGGTCGTTAAGATCAACCCAATACCCCATTTTCATAGTCAGATCATCCCACTGATCCTTATACATCATCACCGTTTCACGGCACTTCTTATTATAATCTTCAATGGAAATTTTCTTACCGATATCATCTTTGGTAATGCCCAGTTGTTTTTCGACCTGGAGTTCAACTGGTAAACCGTGAGTATCCCAGCCTCCTTTGCGTTTCACCTGGAACCCTTCCAGAGTTTTGAACCGGCAGAAAATATCTTTTACCGTTCTGCCCATCACGTGGTGAATACCCGGTGTGCCGTTGGCCGAGGGAGGCCCTTCATAAAAAGTAAACGCATCGGATCCTTCACGATTCGACACAGATTTTTCAAAAATCTTTTCCCGCTTCCAGAAATCAAGTACTTCGGAAGCCAGCTGGGCATAGTTAAGATCGGTGTGCTCTTTATAGGTTGCGCTCATTATGTAAAAACAGCCTCTATCGGTTGATTTTCAATTAAATAAGAGCGCAAAGATAATGACGAATGCGGAATTAAGAAGGCCGTATTTAAGATCCGCGAACCGGACTTTTGGATCTGTTATTCGGCCGAAGGATGGCGGTTATGAATCTTGATTTTATCCAGGTCGATTTCTTCGTCTTCGCTCTCAAGGTAGAAGTCAGGATCTACCTGGTCGATCAGCAATGCTGTATCCGTTTCTGCTTTTCTGCGGTCAAAAGTCAAAATTAAGGAAGGAAGCAGAATCATGTTGGTAAACATGGAGATGAACAGGGTTACGGATGTGAGCAATCCCAGGGCAATGGTACACCATGCTTTTGCCCACTTCCATGATCGATGAACTTACAGCAACCGGTATGAAGTATTTCTTGGTAATTAATTCCTGCCTGTACTTGGCAAGGAAGTGAATGGAGTAGTCAACCGAAATTCCAAATGCAATGCTGAAGATCAATACCGTACTCGGTTTTAGCGGAACCCCGAAATAGCCCATCAGCGAAGCGGTGATAAGCATGGGAATCAGGTTTGGGATCAGGGCTATTAGGATCATCCGAACATTGGCAAATAAAAAACCCATGGTAATGGCAATAAGTACAAAAGCCAGCAACAGACTACCCTTAAGGTTGCTGATCAGGAAGGAATTTCCTTTAATGAATAAAGGTGTTGTGCCCGTAATCTTTAGGGTCATATCCGTACCCTGGAAAATTGAGTCAATCCGGGGTTCAATAACCTGGTTGATCAAGGAATCCATTTTGTCCGAGCCAACATCGGCTACCTGGAGG
>JALOMY010000017.1 GCA_025455225.1 Cyclobacteriaceae bacterium
TTATTACGTACAACTATTCCACCCCCACAACCGGTACCCATAATTACCCCGAAGACTACCTCAGCATCCGGAAATTTCTCCCTGACAATCCCTAAGCGGGTTTCTGCCAAAGCAAAACAATTCGCATCGTTGGCTGTAATTACCTTAATGCCCAGTAATTTTTCCAGGTCGGTACGCAGAGGCTTGTAATTCAATACAATGGAGTTGCTGTTCTTAAATAGCCCGGTGTGCGGATCCATGGTACCCGGTGTACCAATCCCAATCTTATCAGGACGATAACCGGCACTGGCCGCCATCATGTCTACCACTTTTTTTATCTGGTTTAGCACATGTTCGTACCCCTTATCGGATTCAGTAGGTACCCGATCGCGGAAAAGGGTCTCGGCACTTGCCGATGACTTCATAATAGCACCTTCTATTTTAGTGCCCCCTAAATCAATGCCCCAAAGGCTTGACGTCTTACCTGCCATAGTGCGAATCAATTTTTGATAAAATGCCGTTTCGGAGGGGCGAAATCGGTTGAACCAAGATACTATTATCTGTTCAAAATCAAAGTTTTTGACTTCCTAAAAAAATCATTTTACCCGTTGCTAATCTCTGCGACTGAACCGGCTTACAAGCATGGTTCGGGGTGGTCCTCTTAAAACCTCTTACCAATTCTTTACTTCTGAAATTCGAAAAAGGAAGGAATCATAAACCTCGAACAACTTCATAAAATCTGATCACAGCCCCTTTAAACTGCACAGGGATGATCAATGGCATGGATAGTAGTGGTTGAACTTCGAAGAGCTTTTCTAGAACGGTTCATTACAAAGACCAACCATATTAATTCAGTGCGTCCTTGCATTAAAGAAGAAGAATTTTAAATGACCTCACCATGCAGATCTTATTAACAGGCACGGTCATGCCTTATGCAAAGCTGACTTAGATAAAAAGAAGCGAATATTGGAGCAGAGTTATTCCACATTAGCAATTTCTTCCTTACGGGTATGGATATTTTTTACAATCCATTCACCAACGCCTTTACCTTGCTTTATCCCTTCGGTTATGGCCGGCATATAATGGATGCCTCCATACATACGGCTGATCGAAGCTTCGTCTGCAGCCTGAACGAATGAATTAAATTCCCGTTGAGGTAATCCAAATTCAGTTTCAGTCGAATCAACGAAATGAAAATTATCTCCAAAAAGTTTAGTAAGGACAACCGAAGATGCTGATGAAATTACGCTGTGCCCGCTTGTGTGTTCAGGGAACGGAGGTGTTTGTAAAGTTGGAAGCCAGTTTTCATCGATAAACTGGTTAATGTACGATTCAGGACGAACCAGTTTACTGCGGTACTTTTCATCCCAGCAAGAAATAAATCCATCGGCTAATGCAAGGGCAACATAGGTATACGCTTCTGCCGTCTCAAAAAAATCCTTTTTGGCACCCAGGCACGAAATATGGGTAATGTTCATCCAATGTCCGCCCGGTGTGATTTTTTTTGTGGCAAACATAACGTGTCCCTTAACATTCATTACGTACGGATTACAATCCCAGAAATAAGCAATATCGTCATGCTCCTTATTTCCTTCTTTAACTGCGTTATAAACTTGTAATGCTTCTTTATAGAACTTGCTGTTTTTATCCGTGCTAAATTCAGTGGGTGGTCCCGGTATAAATTGAGTGGAAGAATCCAGCACAAAAGTCCGGATCTTATTCCAGCTGGGTTCAATACCCTCCATATAGCCCGGTGGTGTTGGCTTCCATTTGGAAGCATCATTCAAATCTACCGAGTATTTTTCGAAGGTTCGGGTTTGCTTATAGTTATCCTTGCCAGCCCAATTGAGTATATGGTTTGCCACCTGTTCACCGTATTCAACTGAATTGGCAAACATCTCTTCAGGCATTCCTGAATTCCTGAAGGAGGCAAGGGTCTCATCATGAAAAGTCGTCATTTTTTCTTCCGAAAAAATCAACGCTTTGCCTACCAGTGCCAGTGCATGAACAGACGATAGTTCAAAGCAGTACTTTTTGTTAGGATCGGGTTGCGGTACAGGATTTAAACCATTGAGCTGACCCGCCAGGCTAACAAATCTAGGATTACCAGGAATAGCAGCTTCATAAGCGGCTATACTGCTGTACGCATAAATGCGGCTGGCCACCGGAGGTGAAAAGATATCATGGACAATGATATCTGTAATCTGCTTCATGGTGCGGTGCAAATGATTGGGATCAACTGGTCCCGGATCAAAATTGGCTTGCTCTTTTTGTGTGTTACAGGAAACTGCGGCAACTCCAATAATCGCCATCACAATCCACTTCTTCATAGGTCAATTCGCTTAAAAACCATCCAAAAGTAATTATTTCATAAACTAATTATTATGATTTAAATCAAATCCTTTTTAAGGTAAAAATGCTTGGATTTTCTGCTTAAAATCCCCTGTAAATAGGCCTTCCATCTACGAATATTTTCTTATTAATTCGTTGAATTACGTACAATGCAAAGGGTATTTATAGTCAGCAGGAATGAAACCAGGTAAAGCCTGTAGCTTGAATTGTAAGATTCTCGATCGGTTTGTAAAGGGTAAATCATTCCAACTAATATCCACCAAAATGTGTCCATTCCCTTAACTCGATAAGAATTAGATTTAACCGGAAACAGTTATTTAAATCCGTCTTGCAATTGATTCACTGGCCTGCATGAAAGCTTAGCAGCCTGGATCACTTATTAACCGGAACCATTTACTCATAAATGCTTTTACGATACCTTTAACAAGCCTATATTTCCTTTTTGAGTTAATCCGTTAATTATTCCACAAGTAGTAAGATGATTTCTCACGTCAGGCTGATACGCGGATTACGACTGAATAAAACAATAAACTCAGTTTCGAATTGTACAGTTTACATTGCTTTCGCTGTTGTTTGTTTGTTCCATGAGCAGTCGGTTGCACAAACGGACTCCCTTCGTTATGTGTTTCAGCCCTCCCCTTCCTCCGTTACTTCCCAAGTAAGCCTTACCGGTCTGGTCACCGATTTAAACAAACAGCCGATTCCGAGGGTAAGTATTTATGTTGATGGTCAATTTACAGGAACCAATACGGATGATCAGGGCAAATACTTTCTCTCCTTAAAACCAGGTGATTACCGGGTAGTCTTCCGGCATGTTTCCATGTTGCCGGTTATCGTAAGTGTATCTCTTGGAAAAAATGGAGTTGTTAATGTGGTCATGTATGAGAAGAAATTCAATCTGGAAGAAGTTGTAGTAGAAGCAGAAGGTGCTGAACAAAATGTATCCAAGATTGATGCCGGTGTTATCCGAATGGGTATTAAAGAATTAAAACAAATACCCTCTTTTATGGGCGAACCGGATGTAATTAAAGGACTTCAATTTATGCCGGGAATAACCTCTGTAGGTGAAGGATCGGCAGGCATTAATGTGCGGGGTGGTCAGGCTGATCAAAACCTGATAATGATTAACGAGGTAATGGTTTTAAACTCCAACCATGCCCTGGGCTTTTTATCTCCGTTTAATCCGGACGTAGTACAGGATTTTACATTGTTCAAAGGCAATCTGCCCAGTTATTATGGCGGGCGCTCAAGTGCTGCACTTAACATTCAAATGAAAGAAGGTAATCCGGATCAATGGAAATTCCAGGGTACCCTGGGCACTACAGCATCCAAACTATTTGCCGAAGGACCTGTGATTAAAAACCGCTTGACCTTTTTATCCGGACTTCGGATATCCAATACCAACTGGGTCCTTAACCAGGTCCGGAATAAAGATATTCAAAACAGCTCATTGACCTTCCATGATTTTTATGGGTCTCTTCAATTTTCAATAAGTCCGAAATCACAACTAACACTTAACACATTATCGACTGGCGATTATTTTAAATTCAGTGAAGAATTTGGATACGATTGGAAAAGCTCTGTCACTTCCCTTCAGTTTAAATCACTACCCACCAACCGATTAGCCCTGCAAGCGCTGGTTGCCTATGGCCGATTCAGAAATAATTATTTTGATCCAACCGGTAATGAAGCGGCCACCTTGCGCAATGGTATGGATTATTGGCAAAGCAAAATCTCAGCGCTGTTTACTATTGAAAAACATACCCTGACGGCCGGTTTCGAATCCATCTATTATCTCAGTAAACCCGAATCGCTTTCACCTTATAATGAACAATCGGCAGTAATTTCTGCATCCATTGAAAAAGACAAAGGAATTGAACTGGCTGGATTCATTGCTGAAGAATGGACACCTTTACCCGCTTTGGGAATTTCAGCTGGATTGCGATTTTCTCTATTTCAACAACTGGCTCCCGATTCAATTTTTCTTTATGCCAATGGGCAAACAAAATCAATTGACTCCATAACCGATACGCTTAGCGTTACCAATGGATTCATTAAACAATATCAGGGGTTGGAACCCCGGATTGCCATCCGCTTTACAATTACACAAGATCAATCTTTGAAATTAAGCTATAATCGATTAATACAATATATTCAATCCTTGTCTACAACAACTGCCCCCACTCCCATTGATTTATGGCAGATCAGTTCTTATTACATCAAACCCCAGATATCCGACAACATTTCTTTGGGTTATTTCATTAACCTGAAAGAAAACAAGTGGTCGTTTTCGATTGAAACCTTTTACCGTAAAACCCAAAATGCATTAGACTATAAGAATTTCCCGGATCTCTTTATGAATAATCACCTGGAAACGGAATTGGTAAACGGACGCGGAAAAGCTTATGGTCTTGAGTTTTTAGTTAAACGCAATCGTGGCAAATGGACAGGCTGGTTGGCTTATACCTATTCACGTTCCTTCATCCAGGTTGTAAGCCCGTATCCGGAAGAATTGATAAACAACGGCAACTGGTATCCTGCTGTATACGATAAACCCCATGTTGCTTCCTGGATCATGAATCGGAAACTGTGGCCCAACGGCTTATTGGGCTTTAGCTTTACGTATTCAACCGGAAGGCCCATCAGTGCCGTAAGTTCAACGTACGTGGTCGATGGTGTTAGCATTCCCAATTATTCCAATCGGAACGAATACCGTATACCGGATTATTACCGAGTGGATATCTCCTATACGGCTGGTAGTGTTCTGAAAAAGTTAAACGATAGCTTATCCATAACAGTCTACAATCTATTTTCCAGAAGAAATGCTTACTCCGTTTTCTTTCAATCAGTGGACAATTCATTGATCCTTAAGCCTTACAGGCTATCGATCCTGGGAACTGTATTTCCATCTGTCACCTATTCTGTTACATTCTGATGCAAAGCAAATCTACTTATCAAATAATTTCCAGGTTGATGCTTACCGTCATCCTATTGGGAATTGTTACCGCTTGTATCGACCTGATTGAATTTCCGTTAAAAAATGAAACAAAGCAATTGGTAGTATTTGGTCAACTTACCAACCTGGAAGAACCTCATTACCTGTATCTTTCAGAAACCTTTTCTGGTTCTAAAAATCCATTAATCATTAACGGGGTTCTGATTACAACTGCTCTTCCATCACCGGTAAAAGGTGCAAGGGTTACTCTATATGATAACCAGGGAAATTCCTATCCGTACCGGGAAATTGAACCGGGCAAATATGAACTTCAGGAATTGACAGCAGCATTACCCGGGGTTGAATATTCTGTCAGGATTCAACGGGGTAATCAGATTTATGAATCGATTCCGCAAAGCATATCTGAACTTGTGGGTATTGATTCAACGTATTATGAAATTACTGAAGATGTATATCCCAGCAAAGACGGAAAACGACTGACACATCTTATTAATGTGTTTGCCGAAACTACCCTGCCTGAAACTGAGAACGAACTTTTTCTTCGTTGGGAAGTTGAAGAAGTTTATTACTGGGAACTCACTTTTTTTCCTAACCCTTTCAACGTTCCGCCACCGGATTGCTTTGTTTACAGTAATCCCGACCCACAACGAATTACCTTATTCAGAAATTCAAGAGTTAACTCGAAGACTATCACAAATCAGGTAACTTCCCGTGAAATTGATGCAACATTTAAAAACCGGCACTATTTCATTGTAAGACAATTAAGTTTGAATGAAGATAATTACCGCTACTGGAACGAGGTAAAACAACTGGTTGGGAATACCGGTTCGGTATTCGATACACCACCGGCAGCGATTACAAGTAATCTCATCAATAAAACCAATGAAGATGAAAAAGTACTGGGTTACTTCGAGGTTAGCCGGGTTTCAGAAACGCGTTTCTTCCTGGTACGGGGGTTCATTCCCTACTACCTGGAACCCTATTGTGAATACGATCCCCAAAAACCCCGAAGTGAATATCCTGAAGAATGTGTGAGTTGTTCGAATGTTCCGAACAGTACCGGTGTTCGTCCACCGTGGTTCTAATTGGCTATCGCATTGGTACCAATACTGATTATCTGAGGCTTGCCGTTATTAGGTACCAGGAGGTAAAGGACCTTTCCCTGAACAACAATTCGTTTTATTTTCCGGAAGGTTTGATTAAACGTCAGGCCGTCTGCCAGGGGAATTGAATTGTATTCACCCGCACTATTACCCAGCAATAAGACTATTGACTGACTGCTGGTATTGCCAAGATTAACCGAATGCGTATGCTCATTGCCAACTAAAAGAATATCGGGAATACCATTTGAATCAACGTCATCCACGAGGATGTCATTAACTGAACTAAATTGAATATCAGCAGGAAGTGCTATTGATTTGAAGTCATTCTTTGAATTTCCATGCCAAACTGTTGTAGCAAAGGTAACTGCAGACTGAGGTTTGAATTGTTTAAGTTTTGATTCCGGCAAAAGATCGGCTGGTTCCTTTACAAATGAAAACGAAAGGTAATTAACAAACCGCTTGTTAATGAAAGGCATCTGTTTAGCCAATTGGCTCTTCGATTGAAAGGGAATATTTCGCTCGCCAACGCGGTAAAAGATTACCGGATCGTTACGACCATTATCATCAAAATCACGGTTATACAACCATACCGGATTTTCTAAAGTTGGTTTAAGTTTGATATTCTCACCAACATTTCCGGAAATGATATCGGCATTACCATCGTTATTCAAATCCTGTATGTGAAGTGATTTCCACCATCCTTCAGTATGCTCCAATCCTGACAATCGTCCGGATGAAAATTTTCCACCCTCATTTACAAGCAAAGTAATTGGCCTCCAGTCTCCGGCTATCACTAAATCTGGGTCACCATCCTTATCATAGTCATACCAATCAGCATCCGTCACCATACCCGGTGCCAGGCTTTGGTGAAGTATGAACTTTCCTGTTCCATCGTTACGAAGTATATGCGATTGCGGATTGTTACCATATAAACCCGGAACCGAGCGGCTTCCAACAAACAAATCCTGGTAACCATCCTGGTCAAAATCAGCTACGCGTACACAACTTCCGTTCACATTAAGTTCAGGCAGTGCATCGGATATCCGTATGAAATTGCCCTTGCCAGTATTGAGGTACAACCGGTCGTTCAAAATAGGATTACCCTCCCAATATTGTCCACCGCCACTTACTACATAAAGATCGGGGAAACCATCGTTGTTGAAATCAGTAAAAACAGCATCAACGTCCTCGTATCTGAAATCGGCATTGAAATCATTGATTAAAACCTGTGCAAAAGCACCTGATGCGGTTTGCATCAACAATACACCAGGTTGGCGATGGGCTCCTCCCAAATACAAATCTTCCAATCCATCGCCATTAACATCAGCAACTGCGACCGCAGGGCCTTGAGCCGATAAAAAGTATGGCATTAAAGGATCGGTGAAGTAATCGTGAAATTCAAGATTCTCCTGGTGCAAAAAGGGAATATCAACCGGAACACGATTAACCTCAATTTCCGATATTGATTTTCTACCCGATTTAGCTGCTGAAATGGAGTCTCGCTTTTCTATTCGAATACGTTGATTAACAGCGATAGACTTTTCCACTTGCCTTAAATTACCATTCCAAAAAATTTCAAGACTATCAATAGTAGTACTTGCGCCCAGGCCAACATGTAACCGGGGAGATACAGAAGATTGAAATCCGCGGCTTAGAATCATTTCGCGTGTGAATGCCTTGCCTGATGCATGCACTACAATACGGGCACCGATACCAAATTGATTTTCTTTTGAATGAAGTTCAACTTCCAGGTAATTACCCGGTTTTAATGTATTGGTCCGGTTTTCATACACAAAGGCTTCCTGGTTGACATTGTTAATAGCCAGATCGAGATCGCCATCGTTATCGAGGTCGGCATAGACCATTCCATTCGAACAAGTAAGCTGATCCAGACCCCAATTTTTGCTCACATCCTGAAAACGGAGCGATCCTGCATTTTTATACATAACATTCGGAATACTCAGGGTCGGCAGACGCATCATCATGAGTTGATCAATGCTGTCCTGGTTAAGCGTACTGAATCTTAAATTGGCTGCCTCAGAAGTATATTGAATATAATCCAGATCGTTCGGCCGTTTATAAATCCCATTCGTAATGAATACTTCAGATGAGGCATCGTTGTCGTAATCAGCTATTAATGCCGACCAACTCCAATCCGTTGCATGAATGCCCGCATATTGGGCAATTTCAGTAAAATGACTTTCGCGGTTAAGCTGGAGACAATTCCGTACATACTGAGGTCCGTATCCATAACTGGCTTTTATGTCCGATACTTCCTGGGTATCTTCTGAAGCAGATTTCAATAGAATTTCAGGATCATTGGGAAGCATATCCAGGGTTACAATATCCGGAAGGCCATCGTCATTCAGATCTGCTATATCGCAACCCATGGAATAACGACTGGTGTAGGCAATCATTTCCTGAAGTGATTCTTTGAAAGTACCATTACCCTGATTGATGTAGAGGTAATCATTCTCATGAAAATCATTTGCAACATAGATATCCAGCCAGCCATCCAGATTCACATCAGAAACAGCAACTCCTAATCCATAGCCTATATGTGAGGAAAATATACCTGCCTTACGGGATACATCTTCAAAGTACAGTTTCCCATTTTCGGATTTGTTTTGATAGAGCCGGTCTCCTGCTGCCTCATTGATTTCCTTTCTTAAATCAGCTGAACCGTAACTGTGAATGCCATGAACCGAATGATTGAGCAGGTACATGTCAAGATCATTGTCATGATCAAAATCAAAGAAAACTGCCTGTGTAGAGAACCCTGAAAAATCAAGACCGACTTGTGCAGCCTGTTCGGTAAACGTCAGATCACCGTTATTGATGTACAACAGGTTTTTACCCTCCAGATTTTTAAAATTACCTACCTGGCAGACATAAATATCCAGATACCCATCATTGTTAATATCGGCCAGTGTAACACCCGTAGTCCAATCCCCCACTCCACCAACGCCTGCTGATTCGGTAATATCTTCAAACGTAAGGTTACCCTTATTCAAGTACAGCTTGTTCTGTGTTTCATTCGCTGTAAAAAAAAGATCAATCAATCCATCATTGTTAAAATCTCCGGACGCTACACCTCCCCCGTTGTAGTAGTACATGTAAGAAAGTATATCCAGTTTTTCATTAGTCAGATCATTTCTGAAATGTATACCCGATTCCTGCGGTGATATTAAGCGAAATAAGGGTTCCTCCTGTTTTGATTGAGGTTGGCAAGCCAGGCTAACCCAAGCCAAAATTACCCAGGACAGAAGCTTATGTTTACTCATTGATTACTGCGGAAAATCCTTACATGCTCGTTATTCAAGGCAATGATTACGAGCCTTTCCTTATTATGATTGATGATCTGAATATCGCGGATAGCACCGCGAACGCTAAACCCGGATTCATGAGCATTCAATGGCTTGAACGCTGAATTTCCAATACCTTGAAGCACCAGACCGTAACTAGCGTCATATCTACCGGCTTCCGGCTTGGCTTCATATAAATTTCCACCCAGAATCAGATCTACGATCCCATCATTGTTCAGGTCTCCGGAAGAAATTGCATACACCGGTGAAATCTGAGCTTCCACCGGAAGAGGCTCCAATGAGAATGAATTACTTCCATTATTGATTAACACACTGGATTGCATGTGGGTGGCTCTCCACACTGTTGCATTTTTTAATTCACCGTCACTAAAGATGTCATTAACAGAGGCTTTATTGTAGCTTTCATACTTAAGGTATTTCTTCTTCAAAGCAGGTAACTGTGCGATTAAATCATGCCTCAACGTATAAGGATAATCCTTTCCATTTATTGTATGGGCAAGGATATGTTCAATTGAACCATTTTTATCGAAATCGTTTACGTACAGGGTTAAAGGAGATTCAGGTGATGCCTTGAATCTTGAATTTTCTCCATGATTACCCAATACCAGATCCATATCTCCATCCTGATCAAGATCAACAGGATGGATTACATTCCACCAACCTGTATATTGGTCAAGACCTGCAGTTTCAGTATATCGCTTCAACGAACCATTCTCGTTTCGAAACAACTCAATAGTCATCCACTCACCTACCACAAATAAATCAACATCACCATCCTGGTCATAATCAATCCAGGTTGCATCGCTTATCATTCCTAACGTTTTTAACTCAGGAGCAAGTGTGGGCGTTGCGTCAATGAGATTACCCTTTCCGTCATTCTTATAAAGATATCCTCCGGCAGGCAAGCCATATAGAAAGGGTTTAACACGGTTACCCACAAACACATCGATAAAGCCGTCTTTATCAAAATCGGCTATTGAAACAGTTGCTGATACATCGATGTGTGAGGTCAGTGCCGCCTGTTGTGATTTGGTGAAATGTCCCTTCCCATCGTTCAGGTAAAGCCGGTCGATGAGTTGGGGTGCACCCACGGAGAATTCATTACCTCCGCTTGCTACAAAGAGATCCACATCACCATCGTTTTCCAAATCAAGGAATACAACATCTACATCTTCAGAAGATGCATCCTCTTCAAATACCTTCTCGTTTTGCTTAATGAAAGTTCCGGATGCCTGCTGAATGAATAATTGACCGGCTTGATCTTTGGCTCCACACACAAATACATCGATAAGGCCATCACCATTTACGTCAGCTTCCGCAAGTTTAGGCCCGAGGGTAGATATCATATGATACGTAAGCCGGTCGCGATCGAAGTCTATAAACGAATTCTCCCGATGGGTGAAGTCAATAAGATTGCGTTCACTAATTTCCATTAACCACGGATTGGTTTCCGCCAGGGTATTCTCCTGCTCTTGCTCACCCTCTTGTTGATTTAAATCCAGTTGCTGGTTAACCTTGACATTTTTCAGTCTGGTTATCCGGTTATCGGGCCAGATAATTTCGATTTCATCAATTTGAGTATTAGAACCTACACCAGCTGTTATCACCGGGTCAATGGATGATTGAAATCCCCGGTTGGGCATTTGTTCATAGTGGTAGCGCTCATTCCCTGCTTTAATTAAAATTCGGGTACCGACAGCCGCTGTATTCTTATCTGTACCCTTCAGTTTAAACTTCAAATAATTCGAAGTTTCAGGAGATTGCTTTCTAAGTGTATTCCGATAAATAAATGCTTCTCGGTTAACATTATTGACGATCAGATCCAGGGCACCGTCATTATCCAGGTCGGCATAAGCTGAGCCGTTGGAATGAACCGGTTCTGCGAGTCCCCATGCAGCGGCTTTGTTTTCGAATTTCAGATTGTGTTGATTACGAAACAGGTAATTAGGTACGGGATTAATCGGAATGGGTTTAATCAGTGATTCATAATTAACACCCTGCTTGCTGATCATCTCTTTAACTGTATTCGCATCCGCGATGTACGTCAGATAGTCAAGGTCAGTAATATCCTGGTAAATTCCGTTTGCAACAAAAATGTCTTTATATCCATCATTATCCGCATCCAGCATCAAAGCACCCCAACTCCAATCGGTAGCCGAAACTCCGGCCAGCCGGCCAATATCACTGAAGGTTCCGTTGCCATTATTCAGATGAAGCATGTTGCGGGTTAACTGATAATGATACCCGTTTTTAAAATTGTAATTGAATTTATCCCAATTTTCAAAGGTGGTAATCTGCTTTAACCGGTAATCATCTTCCGGAAGCATATCGGTAACAAAAATATCGAGCCATCCATCGTTATTAATATCGGCAATGTCAGCACCCATAGATGCAGCACTTACAGAGGGCATGGACGATTCCAATTGCTCTGTAAAAGTTCCATCCTGGTTATTAATGTATAGATAGTCGCGTTCAAAAAAATCATTGGAAATAAAAATATCGGGCCAGGTGTCGTTGTTCACATCTCCGATCGTAACGCCTAACCCGAAACCAATGATGCTTCCATAAATTCCTGCCTGTTCACTTACATCGGTGAAATGCCCGTTTTCATTTCGGAACAACTTATCACCACCTACTGAATCGCGAACGTGGCGGATGTTCTGCATCAGGTTAAAACTTCCAATCGCCTGGTAGGAATTGTTAAGCAGGTAAACATCAAGATCGCCATCTTTATCATAATCGAAGAACACGGCATGGGTAGAATAACCCTGATCAGCCAATCCATATTCTTCAGCCTGCTCAGTAAACGTCAGATCACCATTGTTTATGAATAATTCATTTTGTTTATTATCACCTTTAACATCACCCGAATTGCATACATAAATATCAAGTAAACCATCGCCATTGATATCGGCCATGGCTACCCCGGTGGACCAGGCCCGCTTTCCGGCAACACCGGCCTTGCTGGTGATATCTTCGAACCTGAAATTTCCCTTGTTTAGATAGAGTTTGTTCTGTCCCTGGTTACTGGTAAAATACAAATCCACAAGGCCATCGTTATTGATGTCTCCTGCGCCTACTCCTCCCCCGTTGTAAAAGTTTCGGTATGTAAAAATATTGAACTCTTTATCGAACTTCAGATCATTTCTGAAATCGATACCTGTCTCTTCAGGACTTAATCGCTGAAATAAAGTTTGATTTCCGGATTGATCAGCGCATGAAATCAAAATTAGAGAACCCGCTATCAGGGCCGGAAAGAATTTCATCAATGAATTAGTCAACTTCTTCATTCTTCGGTGTGCGAGTATCTATTTTCGCAGTTAAATCGGTAATATCAGCCTTTACCGTAGATATATTCTTAGTGTACAACCGGATTCTGCGATTGCCATCTATTTTGGCCCAAAGCTGAATATTCTTATCCTTATTCTCAATATAAATAAACTTGTTGCCGCCATACCACTTTTCGAACAAATCCTTGATTTCAACCAGCAAGCTATCGGGCGACAATTGCTGATTCCAGGGCGCCCATGCCTCGTATGTAAATTCAACAGGCATGGTATAAATGACGTCTTCTTGAGTGAACTTAGGGTAAAACCTCATGAATACTTTCGACTTCACCTGAGGCGTATCCAGCTTATACTCCACACTTAAATTACCGGGTCCCTGTATTATCAAACCTTGCTTATTCATCTCCCAACAGGAAGTGAAAAAATCCTTACGGGGCATCCCGAAATGCAAACCGAGAAATATACTGTCGTACCGCACCTTACTGGCCATTTCGCGTTCTTCTAACCGATCGTATTCCGACTTCATACAACCTCCGATGATGAAGGGAATGGTAAGAATGCTAATCAAAAAAAATCCTAAATCCTTTATTCTTAAATTCATTGATCGCTGTATTTATAGAGTCCAGGTGCATCATTAAAACGTGAAATAAGTACCGCATTTGATTTCCCAACTTGAATTGATTTGATATCGCGAATCTGTCCCCGAACGAAAATTCCTGAAACATTGGAAGAAACCGGCAAAAACGAACCGTTACCATCTCCCTTTAACATTAAACCATAACTTCCATCCTGAATACCCATTTCAGGTTTAACACGATGCTGGTTGCCTCCTACCAATAAATCAAGATTACCATCCTGATCAAAATCGGTAGTTAACATCGAATAAAGTTTGGAGAATTGGGCTTCAACCGGCAGTGGCACAAAGTCAAACCGTTTACCTCCTTTATTCAAAAAAACACCAGAACGAAGTTCATGAGCCTGAAGGATTAAAGCTCCTTCTCGCTGGGATTCATTAAACAAATCCAACAGACTTGCATTTTTATATTGCTCAAACCGGGTAAAGTCCTTTTTGATTACAGGAATTTGTTTCCAGAGATCCGGTAAAAGTGCCAAAGGAAAATCCTGATCCTTGTATCGCTGACAAATTAGTTGTTCAAGGCTTCCGTTTTTATCAAAATCATGAACATACATAACCAGCGGTTCTGTCTTCGAAGCGTGTAAACGGGAATTCAGTCCCTGGTTTCCAACTGCAAAATCAATGTATCCATCGTTATTAAAATCACCTGACTTGACGCTCGTCCATAGTCCATCTATACCGGCCAATCCGGTTAGCTTGGTCACATTACGAAAATAGCCATTGGTATTCTGGAATAACTTTATCTCCATCCACTCACCCACTATTACAACATCCAGGTCACCATCTTTATCATAGTCGATTAATGAAGCATCGCGTGTAAGGCCCAGGTTGATCCATTCACTGGCATATTCACGGGTAACATCGCTGAACATTCCATTTCCGTTGTTTTGCCATAAATAAACACTGGCTGGTTTACCGTAATAAAATGGTATCAGCCGATTACCTACAATCAAATCTTCTTTACCATCCTGATTAAAATCAAGCGGTACAACAAATGAAGTACTTCCCGGCAGATCACCCGAAACAAGAATTTGCGGAATCTTCTTAAAATTCCCTTTGCCATTGTTCAGGTAGAGCCTGTCCTTGTACTCAGGAGCCTGAAAGGAGTATTGATGGCCTCCGCTGGCAACATATAAATCGATATGACCATCTCCATTCGCATCGAAAAAAACAGAACGGACATCATCCGATCGTTTATCAATCTCAAAATCAGGTTGTGGAGAAAGTCTGAAATCGCCTTTAGTGGTCTGAATCCACAATGTACCCGATTGATTTACTGCTCCCCCGATAAAAACATCCTGTAAACCATCACCATTAACATCAGCTATTGCTGTTCCTGGCCCTTCATTGGTACACATCTCAAACAAGAGCCGATCACGGTTAAAATCATTAAAGGAACTTCCGGCATGCTTAACCTTATTTAAAGAAGTTTGAAGGGGAGAAAAATACCGATTGACTTTATGATCCGGATTCTTTCGAATCGATTTTTCTAGATCAGATTCTTTAAGAACCAGAAGCTGATCAGCCGGAACATTATTAATCAAGGAATAACTTCCATCGGGCCATCGAATAACCAAAGAATCAATTTGCGTATAGGTACCTAATCCGATGTGAACTTTAGGATCAATTGACGACAAATAGCCCCGTACGGGAGCCTGTTCAATATAAAATTGATCCGATCCGCAATAGGCAGTTACCTGGGTACCAAAACCAAAAGTATTTTTTCCGGTCCCAATAAACTGGATTTGAAGAAAATGATTCGTGCGTGTTTCCGAGGAGTGATTCTTATATACTGATGCTGGAGCGTTAATGTTATTCACTACCAAGTCAAGATCTCCGTCATTATCAAGATCACCATAGGCAGCACCATTTGAAAAACCAGGTAATCCAAGTCCCAGTTCCAATGATTTATTATTGAAGTTGAGTTTGCCTTGATTTTCAAACAAATAATTGGACAACGGCACTGATGGAATACGGTCCATTAATTTCTTCAGCAACAAACTATCCGATTTCAGGTTTACTGAAGTAAGCATGGTGCTGGCTTCAAAGTTGATGTAATCCTGGTCCGTCAGGTCTTTAGCGATGCCATTGGCAACGAATACATCCTTTTTACCATCATTATTATAATCAAAGATCAAAGCTCCCCAACTCCAATCGGTTGCATGCATTCCGGTAAACCGGCTGATTTCACTGAATGAAACCAATTGTTCATTACCCGGAATAGGACCATTATTCAACTGCAGCACATTGCGGGTAAACTGATGATAATATCCATTTACAACATTGGCCGAATACTTATCCCAATCCTCAAAAATGG
The DNA here is from genome assembly GCA_025455225.1 of Cyclobacteriaceae bacterium. Classification (GTDB taxonomy): domain Bacteria; phylum Bacteroidota; class Bacteroidia; order Cytophagales; family Cyclobacteriaceae; genus UBA2336. Next base: position 15,958 of record JALOMY010000017.1, read on the forward strand.
TTTTGGTACGTACACGATCCAATGTTTCAGGAAGCATTTCGGTGACGTAAATTTCAGGATAACCGTCATTGTTCAGGTCTGCAATATCGGCACCCATGGAACCCAAACTGGTTTCATTGACTGTAGCTTCAAGTGATTCGGTGAACGTTCCATCCTGATTATTGATATACAGATAGTCGCGTTCAAAAAAATCATTGGAGACAAACAGGTCAGGCCATCCATCCCGGTTGATATCCGCAGCGGTTACTCCCAAACCAAATCCAATAGCACTACCATAAATACCAGCCGATTCACTTACATCGGTGAAATGATTTCCGTCATTGCGATAGAGTTTATTGCCGCCAAACGGATCACGTATCTCCCGCTGCCCGACTTTCAAATCATAAATTCCTACTGAACGATTGGAGTTATTTAAAAGATAAAAATCAAGATCACCGTCTTTATCATAATCAAAAAATACGGCATGGATGGAAAGGCCTGAATCCGCCACTCCCCATTCTTCTGACGATTCGGTAAAAGTTAAGTCGCCATTATTGATAAACAATTCATTATGCCGTACTCCACTCCGTGGCGGGCCCGATTTACACACAAAAAAATCCAGCCAACCATCTCCATTTACATCGGCCATACTCACACCGGTTGACCAAACATCGTGACAAGCTACCCCTGCCCGTTCGGTGATATCTTCAAAGGTAAAATTGCCTTTATTCAGAAAGAGTTTATTATCAACTTCATTACCGCAAAAATAAATGTCAAGCAAACCATCGTTGTTGATATCGCCTAAAGCTACTCCAGCTCCATTATAAAAATTCCGGTAGGTATAGGCATTGAAATGTTCATCGTAGATCAAGGTGTTCTCAAATTGTATCCCTGAATCATGGCTTGACACGGACTTAAAGACATGGGTTGAAGATTCAACAGAATCACGACAACTGATCAGCAGGCAAAACAGTATGCAGTACACGAAAGAAATTCCCTTCATAGAAATCCTCAACAGGCTTGTAAAAGTACATGATACAAGTAATTCGCTAAAGTTTATTATTTAGATATTTCGACAACAACAATAAACTGCCATAAAAAAGAAAAGCGCGTTCATGGAACGCGCTTTTCACATAACCTAAATCAAACGACTATTAATATCCCGGATTTTGAACCAGGTCAGTATTAGACTGAATCTGAGGCTGAGGAATCGGGAAAATGTTTTTGGTAGAAGCAGATGAAGGCTTTTCCCACCAGGGTTGATTATAACGTCCAAAGCGAATAAGATCCTGACGTCTGGTTGCTTCAGCAAACATTTCACGGCCGCGTTCAGCGAGAAGTTCATCTGCTGTTAACGTAACCACCGGGTTACCGGGCCATGAACGACCGCGCACCTGGTTAACCAATGACACCGCTTCTGCACTTGCCGGATTAAGTCTCCATAAAGCCTCCGCACGGGTTAATAATATATCGGCATAGCGGTATATTGGAAAGTCATTGCTTAAGCTTGAAGCAGCTCCGAGGCGGAATTCGAACTTGCCAACCCGTACACCTTCCTGGCGAAGGGCGTTAGGAGCCAGCATAGAGATGGAGGGTGTAAACGTCAGCGGAGGTCCATCCGGGTCGCTGGGCTCAGCGCTTAGATCTTCCAAACGGGCACCTGTAGATGAGAACTGAGGACCAACCAGGAAGCTTCTTATCCGTGCGTCATCACCATCAAATGAATTATAGAATTCTTCAAGCGAGCTGTAGCCATTCCAGGGTTGTTCCTGAAGGTTATACGTTAACTGGCTAGCATAGTGTAGTGTCATCTGAGGCAGATTAAATCCTTGTGCATTGTTTTCATCGTAATTGATCACAAAGATATTTTCATTCGAGCCAGAGTTACGGGTAACAAAGTTGTTGAAGAAGTTTGACTCGAGGCTATATAGACCACTGTCAATGATTTCCTGGCAAGCATCCGCTGCTTTTTGCCACTGCGGAGTGCCCGTGTATACACCGGCATTAAGATAGAGTTTCGCTAATACAGCCTGAGCTACATAATAATTAATGGTACCATATGTCTTTGCCTTCTGGAGGTTATCCAGGTTATTCTCGAATGTGATACCATTAGAGGTTCCACCAATTATGCTTTTCTCAATGAAATCATATACTTCTGCCCGGGTTACTGTGGGCGGTGTAGCATCCGTAGAGATTTCGGTAACAATTGGAACATTTCCGTATGCATCAATCAACCAGAGGTATACCATAGCGCGCAACACTTCAAATTCTGAACGAAGAATCGGGTTTGATCCAAAACTCTTCAACAGGTTATTAATGTTTCCAATAGCACTGTAACAATAAGTCCATCCATTATTAACTGCCTGCTCAGAAGGCAGGTATTCATGGCGATGCACGCGTATCCACTGACCACCATCTTCCCAGTCAGCGCCTTTTTGTGTGATTACCATTTCATCGGAAGAAACCTCTTGTAACGACCATAAGGAGTTGTGTCCTCCCCAGTTGCCTGCAAGGGGTGTATAGGCACTCAGTGCGAACGAAGCCAGAACCGTAGGATCTGTTGAGCTAAGCGCAAAGTCTCGGTCAATCTCATCATATATTTTCTGATCGGGCGCTTCGCAAGCGGTTGCCAGGATAAGGCCCAAGGCCAGGGCAACGAATTTCTTATTAATTACTCGCATCATATCTCTCATCATTTTCAATTATTTGAAACTAAGGTTAACACCAAAAGT
>JALOMY010000187.1 GCA_025455225.1 Cyclobacteriaceae bacterium
CATCCGTTTGTAGTTGAAAGCCTTGAACTCTTCAGCAACCTGCCGGAAGAAGAAAAGGCCAAGATTCACTTCATTCATTTCAATCACACCAACCCGTTACTGAACAAAAATAGTATTCAATACCAGCAGGTTATAAAGGCAGGAATTAAATTGGCTAGTCCAATGGATTTACTTCCGTTATAAGTTATGCGTAATTTTTATGACTGGGTTTGAATTTGATTGCCCAAAATTATTTGAGGAAATAAGCTACGATTAAGCAGTTTTCATTTCGGTTTGCATTACAAACAGTTGAAGCAAGTTGACTTACTCCAACCTGAAATACTAAATTTAGTACACCCTTGCTGCTGTTGGCTTTAATCACGAACAGGAGTGTAAGGGCGTAAATAAAATTAAACGCCATGAACATCATCACTGCTTCCGTAAACCCGAAGTCAAAACTCATTATCGGGTTGTTGATTGTCTTTTTTTTATTCACCATGCTTTTGATTCTTTAGTTGGTTGATTTTGGTTTTTAATTGGGTTTTATTTTTTAGAAGCCGCCTCATAAGGGTGGCTTCTTCTTTTTATTCTGATCATGGATGGGTGAAAACATCCTGTTAACCAGTTAATAACTATCTGTTACTGATCTGAAAATGTTATCTGCATATCTTTAACTTCGCCCCTTAGTTAAGTAAACGCCAGAGGTCTTGTAAATGAAAATTACGGTTGTCAATACCCCATCCTTAGTCCGGGACTTTCTGAAGGTGCATGTGTTGATGAACCAGGGTAATCCGAATTGGATATGCCCGCTGAATAAGGACATCGAAGGTGTCTTTGATCCAAAAGCCAACAAAGCCTTTCGACACGGTGAAGCCATTCGTTGGATATTAACCAACAACGAGGGAGAATTGACGGGCCGCATTGCAGCGTATGTCAACAAACGGTACACCAATAAAGGCGATGAATGGCCTGTAGGAGGGATTGGATTTTTTGATTGCATTGATGACGAGGCATCTGCCAATGTCTTGTTTGATACAGCTAAAAAATGGCTGGAAGAGAGGGGTATGAAAGCAATGGACGGGCCCATTAACTTTGGTGAGCGCGATAAGTGGTGGGGTTTGCTGGTGGAGGGATTTCATGAGCCTCTTTACGGTATGCCGTATAACCCGCCTTATTACCAGAAGTTGTTTGAGCAATACGGTTTCCAGGTCTTTTACAATCAGATTTGTTGGTATTTGCCTGTAGCCGGTGAAGGTCAGCAATTACAACCCAAGTTTTATGAAGCTCATGCCCGGTTTGCCACCCAAACAGAATTCAAGGCGGTTAAACTGGACAAGCGAAAGCTTAATCAGTTCGCGATCGACTTCTGTACCGTTTATAATAAAGCCTGGGCCAGTCATTCCGGTAATAAACAAATGACTACTGAACAGGCAATCAGGTTATTTAATTCGATGAAACCAGTATTGGATGAAACCCTTTTCTGGTTTGTCTACCATAAACAGGAACCGATTGCCATGTGGATCAATATTCCTGATCTGAACCAGGCTTTCCGTTATCTGAATGGAAAATTCGGTTGGTGGGAGAAGATCAGGTTTATGTATTACATGAAGCGCGGTGTATGCAATCGGTTTGTGGGTATCATTTATGGTATTGTACCTGAGTTTCAGGGAAGCGGGGTTGATTATTATATGATCGTTGAGGCAGAGAAAGTTATTAAAGAAAAGGGACAGTATAAATCTGTTGAATTGATGTGGCAGGGAGATTTCAACCCGAAGATGCTCAACATTTCTCAGCACCTGGGCGGTATCCAAAGCCGCAGGTTAATTACATACCGGTATATTTTTGACCGGTCTGTTCCGTTCAAGCGGCACCCAATACTTAACTAAGCATACCTGTTTCTGTCTATAAGTTTTATAATCGATTGATTTACTTCAAATCGTTCAATAAAAATTCACGAATGTCTTTTACCAGTTTATCAAAGTCGGGCTGGTGGTTGTACATCATATGACCGCCTTCATAATACGTTAGTTTTACCTGTTCTTTTGGAATCCCGTTTCGGGAGAACGTATACTCGGCATCAAAGAATGGCGTAATCAAATCGTAATAACCGCAGGCAACCAGTACATTTAAATCTTTGTTTCTTCGCATGGCATCGCCCAGCATACGGGAAACATTGACATACATGGGTTCCCAATAACTTCCTTCAGGCACGGTACGCCACCGCCATTTGTTATTGATCTCCGGATTTGATGTTCTGTAAGGCCTGTCCATTTCAACGTTTAACTCCCCCGACAGGTAATGATTGAGTGCAGCCGTATAGGCAGCATCAATTCCATAACTAGCCGGATCACCGAGGGTAGGATGATCAGCCACGGCATCGGATTCTTTGCCCATGTATCGTCCGTCCAGTCTTCCGATGGTCAGGTTTTGATCACGAAGAAGTTCTTTCTGAAACCGGTCCATTAGAATTTTTAAATCCGATTGAAGTATATAGTGCTCCGGTAATCCGGTATAGGAAGCTACCCGTGATGCAAGTTTAGTACGATCCGCTTCCGGTAAGTAATTCCCTTTGTACAATGCCGGCACATATTCGTTGTAGGTGAATTCTGAAACTTCCGTCAGGAAGTCTTGCAGTGATTTTCCCTGACCTGCTTTTTTATGGTACCATGCAGTTGCTGCCATGCTGGGCAGGTAGGTAATGTAGGAAGTTATGTTATCATGAACGGAAGTGGAGCCTTCATAGTCAAGCGCCTGTGATATCAGGATCAATCCGTTCAACGCCATGGATTGCCCGCCTTTTTCCAGAGCATTGGTAACCGTGGCAGCGCGTGTTGTGCCAAAACTTTCACCGGCAATGTATTTGGGTGATAACCAGCGTTTGTGTTTGGATACCCATAACCGAATAAACTGGGCAATGGAGTTGGCATCTTCATTCAAACCCCAAAAGTCTTCTGTTTTGCCGGAGCCGATTACGGTGCTGAATCCTGTCCCTACCGGATCGATAAATACCAGGTCAGTCAGATCCAGCAAGGCCTTGGTATTGCGCTCGATTTTATAAGGTGCTGCGCCATCGTCTGTTTTTGCTTCGCTGTCGGTTTTAACAATCACCGGTCCGAAGAATCCCATATGCAACCAAACCGATGCCGAGCCCGGCCCGCCATTGAAAATGAACATGACGGGTCGTTGTACCGGTTTCGCATCGCCTTCTTTAATATATGAAGTTGACCAGATGGAAGCAACGGGTTCGTCTTTATCGTTCTTCAGGTAAGTTTCCCCGGCAACGACTTTGTATTTAAGGGTTACCCCCGAAAAGGTTCCCTGCTGAGCAGTGACAAATTCTTTAGGTGCCGGAATGGGTTTAGGTGTTTGTGCTTCTTCTTTCTTTTCCTGGGCAATGAGACTAAAGGAAGAAAGAAAACAAATCCATAATACGGAGAGAAACGCATGCATGGTTGATTGCTTCATAGAGAGTAGTAATTAGAATAGTTGTTTATTTTTTACCTGGACAAGGTAGTCGGGATTCATTAATGTTTTGGCATACGCTTCAGCGTGCGGTAATTCATAACGGAAGTAAAACTTCATGGTATGTATAATACCTTCATAAAAGGACTGGCTTTGCCTGGAAAAATTTCTATCCGAAAGAGAAACCTGCGCAGAAGTAGCCTGTTTGAGCCATTGCCAGGCTACTACCAGGCATCCCATCAGGTCCATAAATACGGTGGCATCCGATAGGTACCGGTCTGCATCATTTCCGGCATTCCGGTTAAGGTGTTCTAAAACTTTACGGATGTTTTGCACTTCAATATTAAGTTGATTGGAATACGCTTTTAGAGATTCATGTGTGTTCGCCTCATCGATTGTTTCCTTAATCCTGGTTAAGAGAAGTTGTAATGCCATTCCTTTTTCCATCGATACTTTTCGGCCGAGTAGATCGAGGGATTGAATTCCTGTAGTTCCTTCATAAAGGGTAAAGATTTTCAGATCGCGATAATATTGCTGAACCGGAAAATCCATGGTGTAGCCGTATCCTCCAAAAGTCTGAATGGCCAGGGCAGCCGATCGGTTGGCTTGTTCAGAACACCAGGCTTTCACAATGGGTGTTAAAATTTCAAGCAATAGCCAGGCTTCTTGCTTCGCATCTCCTGCTGCAGCATGAGCAAGATCGAATTGCCGGTTACATTCCATGGTCAGAGCAAGCCCGCCCTCCACTATGGCTTTTTGGGTAAGGAGCATGCGTTGTACATCTGCATGTTGGATAATCAATGCAGGAGGGTTCAGTGGATTTTTTTCGCTGGGCAAACGTCCCTGAGTTCGTTCCTGGGCATAATCCAGGGAGGCCAGGTAAGCAGCCATGGCAATGGAAACAGCACCCATACCTACACTGATGCGTGCTTCATTCATCATCTGGAACATGTATGCCAGACCTTTGTTTGGTTCTCCTATAAGCCAGCCTTTGCAATTATCCTGTTCACCGAAAACGAGGTGTGTAGTTGCATAAGCGCGCTGTCCAAGTTTTTTAAAATCGCCTGCACAGAAAACATCATTCTCACTGATCAGTCCATGATCACCGGGCCAGTATTTGGGAATAATAAAAAGTGAAATGCCCTTGGTACCGGCAGGGGCTCCTTCAATACGGGCCAGTGTAAGGTGAATGAAGTTTTCGCAGGCTTGATGATGTCCACCGGAAATAAAAATCTTTTGCCCTTTGATTTTATAAAAGCCTTCACCTATAGGTGAGGCGATTGTTGTGATGTCGGATAATGAGCTTCCTGCCTGGGGCTCAGTAAGAGCCATCGTTCCTTGCCATTTCCCTGAATACATGTTGGGAACGAAAAGGTCATGCTGTTCACGGGTACCAAAACTATTTATTAATGCCGCAGCGCCAGCAGTCAACCCCATATAACCAATGGCCCCGTTGTTGGCTGCAGTAAAAATGTGGTGACCGGCATTGAAAACCATCATGGGTAATTGCAGTCCTCCATGTTCCATACTGGCACCGCCACCAATCCAACCTTGTTCAGCTCCATGTTTTATTATCGTTTTTAATTGAGCATGAGTGATCACATTGCCTGAACCATCATAGTGTACAGCGTGTTCATCCATTTCACGGAAATACGGAAACATATCACGGTCAGCCAGTTGCTTGGCCGACTCGACAATCATCCAGGCTTGTTCCCAGGTAAGATGTTGAAATTTATTTAAGGCAAATAAGTCGGGGAGATTATGAACTTCCTCAAGAAGAAAACGGATATGATCCATTCGGGTATAACGGGCCATAGATGAACGGTTAATATTGGATTAAATGCACCGATATAAAATTCAATGGATAAAGCATGTTCAGCCGGGCAGTTCGGCTACACATTCAATTTCAACCAGGGCTTCTTTTGGAAGCCGACTTACTTCAACGGTGGTTCTGGCCGGTTTATGATCCCCGAAAAAGGCTTCATAAGCTTTGTTCATTTTTTCAAAGTCGGCAAAGTTTTTTAGAAACACAGAGGTTTTAATAATGTGATTCCGGTTGCATCCTGCCGCTTTCAATACCGACTCAAGATTATTCAACACAACGGTTGTTTGTTCAGTGATGTTAATTCCTTCGATGGTCATGGTTTCCGGATTCAAGGGTGTTTGTCCTGAACAGAATATGAGGTTTCCGCTTTGAAGGGCATGACAATAAGGACCAATGGCTTTGGGGGCGTGCTCTGAATAAATGGTTTTCATAGAGTTGATTTTCTAATTACGAATGGATTGTATTGACGAAGCTGTATTTTTATGTAATTCAAGATACTTTTGAATCCGCAGTTTTACATTATCGCGGATGTTGGCGTAAAATAAATTATAGTCGGCTATATGATATCGTTTGGAACGGTAGAGTGCGCTTCCGAAAAATTTAGGTTTGGTAATCCAAAGTAATCCTTCATGGTTCTGCGCATCGCATAAATTAGTATAAACTTTTCGAAAGTTGCGAAGCACGGCTCCCTGGTTCAATTCAGCCGGAGCATATAACGTATCTGAGTGCCAGGTCAGCGGATTGATGCTTAGGGAATGAAGGAAAACCGATTGATGTGTTGGCGGATAGTAATTGCGTGCAGTTGATATCGTTTGGTTGATTGCAGGGTTTCACCTGGCTGAACGAATCTTTTTCGATAGCATAGCCGACAAGGTATGCAGCTATCATTCTTTGCTGTAACGGTTGACCGTCAATTAATTCCTTCATTAACCGTGCTGCATGTAATGATCCCTGGCTGTGCGAAGCCAGAATAAAAGGTTTTCCCTTGTTGTAATTCGTGAGGTAATATTCAAATGCTGATTTCACATCGTCATAAGCCAGTTGCAGGGCTTTCTCCCGTGTTTCTGATGCGGGCATACGAAAGACATTTATATGCGCCTGGCGGTAACGTGGTGCATAGACTTGTGTACTGCCGTTAAAGACACTGGCTTGATACTGGATCGTAGAGTGATCGGTTTTCGAGTTCAGTTTGTTGTTATACACATTACCCTGCCAGGGCCAATCCGGATTTTGCTTTTTGGTATAGGTGGTAGGATGAATAAAGAAGACATCGACTTCAGGCAACGGATTATCTTTAGTAAACTGGCCTTT
>JALOMY010000188.1 GCA_025455225.1 Cyclobacteriaceae bacterium
CGATTGGTGGATGAAAACGTGGAAATGATTAAGGCGCTGGATACCAAAAATATTCAGTTCATTAACAAAGTATCTGAAGATACTTTCGCACTGGGTGATAATAACACCATTAACCTGGTGATCCGAAACTTGATTAGCAATGCGCAGAAGTTCACCAATGAGGGAGGTGCCATTAACATCTGGGCAGAAGATATAGGTAAAGAATGGGTTATTGCGGTTTCGGATACCGGCATCGGTATGAAACCTGAAGTTCTGAACATGTTGTTCGACAAGATAAATCCCTATAGCACGCGCGGAACTGCCAACGAAAAAGGCACAGGACTTGGTTTAATCCTTTGCAAGGAATTCGTAGAACGAAATAACGGCCGCATCTGGGCCCAAAGTGTAGAAGGCACCGGCAGCACCTTCCGCTTTACCTTGCCAAAAGCCTGAACCAAGCAGGTTGATGAGTTTACCGAATAGCGTTACCTTTGCACCGTAACGCACACCCATGAGCGATCAAATCCTTCACGAATGCGGTATTGCCCTTATTCGACTGCGCAAACCGTTGTCTTATTACATTGAAAAGTACAGTTCTGCCTATGCCATGAAAAAGATGTATATCCTCATGGAAAAGCAGCATAATCGCGGGCAAGATGGGGCTGGAATAGCTAATATTAAAATCGACCTGGAGGCAGGCCGCAGGTACATAAGCCGGTATCGCTCCATAAAAACCCGGCCGGTAGAATCACTGTTCCGGAAAATCGAAAAGAAATACCGTAAGGCTCAAAAAGAAGGAAAAGAAAAATTTAAAGACGAGAAATGGCTGAAGGAAAATGTTGCCTTTACCGGAGAACTCTGGCTCGGCCATCTTCGGTATGGTACGCATGGTATTAATAACATCGAAAGTGTTCATCCCTTTCTACGGCAAAACAACTGGCGAAGCCGTAACCTCGTTATGGCCGGCAATTTCAACATGACCAATGTTGATGAGTTGTTTGATCTCCTTATTAACATCGGACAGCACCCGAAAGAAAAAGTAGATACGGTTACCGTCATGGAAAAAATAGGACACTTCCTTGACGAAGAAGTTCAGTCTTTATTTGAATTGTACAAGGATAAATACACCAACCAGGAGATTTCCGAAATCATTGAAAACGAAATTGACCTGCAGCGGGTATTAAAAAGAGCCTGTAAAGATTTTGATGGAGGCTATACTATGGCTGGTCTTACAGGTTCAGGTTCCGCTTTTGTTGTACGCGATCCGAACGGAATCCGACCCGCATATTACTATGCAGACGATGAGGTGGTGGTCGTGGCCTCCGAAAAACCAGCGATTAAAACCGCGTTCAACATCGACTACAATCAAATTGAAGAGATAACACCAGGCCATGCATTGATCATTACCAAAAATGGAGAATTTGGTTTGCATTCCATCCTCAAGCAAGGCGAAAAGACTTCCTGTAGTTTTGAACGCATCTATTTTTCACGTGGTAATGATCCCGACATTTATCAGGAAAGAAAAAAGCTGGGAAGACTCCTTGTACCACAAGTGTTACGGGGTATTCAATTTGATCTTAAGAATACCATTTTCTCCTATATACCCAATACAGCCGAAACTGCCTTCTATGGACTAATGGCCGGTATTGAAGATTATCTGATCACCCGGCAAAAAGAAATTATCCTCGAAGGAAAACCTACAGTTGATTCACCCGAAGATGTTCTGTCCTTTCGGCCACGTGTGGAAAAACTTGTCATAAAAGACGCCAAACTCCGCACATTTATTACAGATGATGTTCATCGGGATGACCTGGTGGCCCATGTTTACGACACCACCTATGAAGTAGTGAACCGGGGAAAAGACACACTGGTTGTCATTGACGATTCCATTGTTCGGGGTACTACGCTGGAGAAAAGCATCCTTACGTTACTGGACAGATTAGGACCTAAGAAAATTGTAGTCGTTTCTTCAGCTCCACAAATCCGTTTTCCGGATTGTTACGGGATAGATATGAGTCGAATGGGAGACTTTGTCGCTTTCCGCGCAGTAATTGAACTGATTAAGGAACAAGGAAAAGATTATTTGTTGGGTGAAGTCTATGAACAGTGCCTCCGGTCCGAATCCGATGAAAAGCAGAACCCCGTTAATCATGTGAAACGGTTATACGAACAATTCACATACGAAGAAATCTCAGCTAAAATATCGGAGATTGTAAAGCCGAAGAATATGAAGGCCGAGTTGGAAGTAGTTTTCCAAACTGTAGAAAATCTGCATAAAGCCATTCCTGATCATATAGGTGATTGGTACTTCACGGGTAACTACCCTACTCCTGGCGGCATGCGCGTAGCCAATCGTTCGTACATCAATTATATGGAAGGAAAACTGGTCAGAGCATACTGATCTGATCTAATTTTCATTCTTTCCGCTCGGAATAAACCTTATGAAGGTTTATTTTGCTTTACAACATTCTTAACTATGAATTATTGGCTTGTAAAGACTGAACCGGAAACCTATTCTTTTGATAAACTGTTGAGCGATAAAAAAACCATCTGGGATGGAATCCGCAATTACCAGGCACGCAATTATCTGAAAGACATGAAAAAAGGTGATTGGGTGCTGGTCTACCATACAGGATCAGCTAAAGAAATCTACGGGATAGCTAAAGTAATGAAACCGGCATTTCCTGACCCGGCCGATACTGAATGGTTTGCCATTGAACTTGCTCCCGTTCAAAAATTAAAGTCAGCGGTTCCGCTTACGAAGATTAAAACAGATACTAAACTGAACTCTATGGTTCTACTTAAGAATTCAAGGTTATCCGTTCAACCGGTAACCACTTCTGAATTTGACCGGATTATTGAACTTAGTGAAAAACACTAAATGAAGCGCGTACTGGCATCGATTCTAGTTCTCCTGATAACCTCAGTTATTAAAGGTCAGGATTCTGCCAAAATTCATTTACTTCAACCCAACCGGTTTGAGCAAGAACAAAAAATGGCCGATGACGACTTCACCGTTATTACTTTGAAGGAAGATGGCCTTGGGCTAATACGGGAGAAAAATAAATTCAAATCAGGCAATCGTACCTGGGAACTTCTATTGCTTGACACCGCGCTTCAACTTAAGCATACCCTGGAAATTGAAATTGACCAGCGCAAGAAACTGGCTGCCTATGAAAATTCTCCCGGTTATTTGCACTTGGTTTTCAACAATGGTGAAGTTTCTAAAATGGCCCTTGATTTATTCTCCATCAGGCTGAGTGATGCTTCCGTAACCCGCTATGAAATCAAACCTGAACTGATGTTTCAGTTAACGCACTTTATTAAGGTAGGTGAAAATTTCGTGCTGGGCGGATATGTAAATAATGAACCGGCTATTTTACTTTATAATACCCAAGGCGAGAACATTAAAGTACTTCCCGGTTTTTTTCAACGACAAACCGAATTGATTGATTTACGACCTAATCTTAATCAGACCTTCAATACAGTATTAATTGACCGCAGCGACAGAATTAATCAACGGTTGATTTTTAAAACCTTCGATGCCAATGGAATTGAATTGCTGGATGATGCAATTCCTATTGAAAATGACTACGGAATACAAACCGGTATCAGCAGCGTGCTCATCCGGGAAGACATGTCGATAGTGGGTACTTGGGGAACACGCAACTCCAAACAAGCGAATGGCTTTTTTGCCGTACCGGTTGATCCGTTTTCCGACCAGAAAATTAAATACACCGCATTTGGTGAACTTACGCATTACCTGGATGATCATAAACCGAAACGGGCCGCCCGCATTAAGAATCGTACCAATGAATCGCTTAAACTGAACCGCATACCGGACTTCACCAACTACATCATGCCCTACCGGTTGGAAGAAAACAAAAGCGGATTTATTGTGCTGGCTGAGGCGTATCAACCCTCAAGTACTTTAAACCGGTTTCCTGATACTTATCCTTATTATGGCGGATACGGAATGACTCCGTATTATACTCCATTCTGGGGATACTATCCGGGTACCTACAACCGGCTTTACAATCCCTACAATTATTATGGTAACTCTGTTCGTAATTCAGATGACATCAAATCCACTCAATCGGTTGTTGTTGCCTTTGATGCGCAAGGCAAAGTTATCTGGGATTTCAACCTGAACCTGGACAGTTATCGTATGCCTTCACTGGAACAAGTAGCTGACTTTTCTGTTGATAGTGAAAAGATTTGTTTCCTTTTCAAAAAGGAATCTGAATTGATTGTTAAAAATATTAGTTTAGATAATCAGGAGATACTGGAGACAACTGAGAAGATAAAATTATTAAATGATACGGATGAAATCCGGTCGGAAAGTAAAACCGCTGGAGTTGTTCGTCATTGGTACGGAATGAATTTTTATGTTTGGGGGCAACACACCATCCGCAATAATGCAAAACGGGATGAAGGGAACCGGCAGGTATTTTATATTAATAAGCTGGTGTGTAAGTAGTCTTTTTTTGATCCTGATCCCGGTTCATTCCGATGCTCAGATTAAACAGCCGAGCCGTCTTGAATTACCCATCAGCCGGAATGAAAATTCGTATGAAGTCCTGTCGGCTAAAGAGTCGGGTTTGTTGCTTTATCGAATTATTTATAAGCCTTCAGAAGGACTTCAATTAATTCATGTTGATACAGCATTTCAACAGAAGTGGGGCGGCATTTTACCCTTGGAACCCCGCCTGGCACTTATTCAACAACAGAGCACAAAAGAAAAATCATATTTGCTCTTCTATAAAAGAGACTTCAGTGAAATTAATTTTTTCTTATACGAAATTGATTTGCAAACAGGCAATTATAGCAAATACAATATCCGTAATTATATTCCTTACCTACCCAGCGACATGCAGGTTACGGGCCGGGGTGTTCTGATTGGTGGATATTTTGCAGGACGCATCCCGGTAATTCTGTATTACGATTTTGCATCTATGCGAAGCAAAGTTTTACCGGGCTTATTCAATGAAACCGGTGAACTGGTTCAGATTAAAGTTAATGGTGACGATTCTTTTTCAATCATCATCAATGCAAAAAATCAATTACGCCAGCGAACACTTTGGATTAAAAATTATTCTGCGGCTGGTGAACTTATCAGCAACTTCAACCTGGCGCCCCAGGAATCAAGCAGCTTGTTGTTCGGTCGAATCATCAATGTAAATGCAGAGCGCCAGCTAATTGCTGGTGTTTATGGCAACCGTAATTCCGACTATTCAAAAGGTATTTTCCTGGCACGGATCGATAGCGAGAATGAGCAACGTATTGAATATTATCCTTTTGCCGATCTTGAAAATTTTTTCAAGTTCATGAAAGCCAGCCGCGAGAATCGGGTTAAACAACGCATTGAACGCAAAAAGATCCGGGGTAAAAAAATCCGGTTTCAATACCGGTTCCTGGTACATGAATTCGTACCCTACAATAATGAGTATATCTTGCTGGGAGAAGCCTTCTATCCGAAATACCGAAACATTGAACAAAACCTGGTTTACGGATTAGCTCCGGGCCGCAATCTGATCTTTGACGGATACCAATACACGCATGCCATTGTTCTCGGTTTTGATACTACCGGGAAGTTGCTTTGGGACAACAGTTTTGAAATAAATGATGTGCGCACCTTTAACCTTCAGCAATTTGTTAAAATGGATGTACAGGAAGATAAAATTGCATTACTGTACTTGTTTGACGACAAAATCCGGTCAAAGATAATCCAGGATAATGAAGTACTCGAAGGAAAATCATACAACCAGCTTCTGCTGAAGTTTGATAATTCCTATTCATTTGAAGACATCAGTTTTAACAAACTTGATTACTGGTACGAGGATAATTTTCTTGCTTATGGCACACAGAACATCCCCGCATCCCGAGCTGGAGGCAGGGGTCGTCAATTGTTTTTTATCAACAAATTACGTTACCAGTAATCCGGCAAATACCTTCAAAAATTAGCGTTATATTTGCTGCCGGCTTATGCAGAAAAAACTTATTCTCGATTCGGACCTGCTGGATATCACCTTAAGCCGTCTTTGTCAGCAATTGATTGAAAAT
>JALOMY010000189.1 GCA_025455225.1 Cyclobacteriaceae bacterium
AAATGGAATGTCCAGATCAGCAAAGCTGCCGATATTCCTTCTCAGGTAGCCAAAGCATTTTATATCGCACGAAGCGGGAGACCCGGACCTGTGGTCATTGACATTACCAAGAATGCACAATTCGAAATGATGGATGAGTTTGAGTATCAACCGTGCACTCATGTTCGTACCTATTCACCAAAACCTCTTCTCGATCATTCTAAAATACAGGAAGCGGCCGACTTGATCAACCAGGCCAGGCGTCCTTATATTTTATGCGGCCAGGGTGTGCTTCTGAGCCAGGCATCCACTGAATTGATTGCCATGGCAGAAAAAGCAGACATACCCATTGCCTGTACACTGCTGGGCTTATCGGCTGTGCCCATACATCATCCTCAGTATGTCGGCTACTTAGGCATGCATGGAAATTATGGTCCCAACATCTTAACCAATGAATGCGATGTACTGATTGCCGTGGGGATGCGGTTCGATGATCGTGTAACCGGAAACGTAAGCAAGTATGCCCGCCAGGCAAAAGTAATTCATATTGAAATCGATAAAGCTGAAATCAATAAAATCATCAAAGCGGATGTTGGCATACATGCTGATGCTAATGAAGCCTTGCAGGCATTGTTGCCGCTGGTGAATAAAAACACACATCGTGAATGGTTTCAGCAATTCCGGGAAGCTGAAAGAAAAGAACATGAAAAAGTAATTCAGTTTGATTTCTATCCTCTGACCGATGCCATACGGATGAGCGAAGTGGTCAATGAACTGGCCAATCAAACCAAAGGCGAAGCCATTATTGTAACCGATGTTGGACAGCATCAAATGGTTGCTTCGCGGTACTATCCTTTCCGTAATGCAAGGACCAATGTTACTTCCGGTGGAGCCGGCACTATGGGGTTTGCTTTACCGGCTGCCATGGGAGCCAGTGTCGCCCAACCCGATAAACAAGTGGTAGCCATCATTGGTGATGGGGGATTTCAAATGACCATGCAGGAACTGGGCACCATTATGCAGTACAACATCCCGGTGAAGATCATTATCCTGAACAACAATTTCCTCGGAATGGTACGGCAATGGCAACAATTATTCTTTGAAAGCCGGTATTCCTTTACAGAAATGAAAAATCCGGATTTTATCAAACTAAGTCAGGCGTTTGATATCCCGGCCGTTCAGATTAAAGAACGCGCCAAACTTCAAAACGGAATACAAAATCTATTACAGTCGAAAGGTCCTTCCCTGATGGAAGTAATAGTCGAACAGGAACAGAATGTATTTCCAATGGTGCCCACAGGAGCGAGTGTTGCTGAAATTTTATTGGAGGCTCCGAAGCAGTAAAGCAAAAAGAATTATTGAATAGACTAAAGGTAGCAGATATGAGCATTAAAAAAGATTACACCATCGAAGTATCGGCTGATAACAATTTTTCAATTCTGAACCGGATCATTAATGTACTGAACCGGAGACGGGTGCGTATCAAGCGAATGGTAGCTCATGAAGATGAAAATGATTTTCGCAGAGGCGGAGCCACTTTATTATTGCACACTACCCCGGATATGATTGAGAAAGTGAAACATCAATTGGAAAAACTTATCGAGGTTGAATGCGCAACCTGCTATGAAGGAAGCGAAATGTATTCTGAAATAAGCTTAAAGAACAGTAAGCAAGTCGCCTAAATGCACTTTCACTTGCTTTCGTAACGTACTAAACAGAACTAAACCAAAACGTAAATACATCAACATTAAAACACAATAAAAATGGCAAAGATTAATTTTGGAGGAACTATAGAAGAGGTAGTTACACGCGAAGAATTTCCAATGGAAAAGGCATTGGACGTACTGCGCAATGAGACTATTGCTATACTGGGATATGGAGTGCAAGGACCGGCACAGGCGCTTAATCTGCGCGATAACGGATTTCATGTAATTGTCGGACAGCGCAAAGGCGGTAAATCCTGGAATAAAGCCATTGAACATGGTTGGGTTCCCGGAGAAACCTTGTTCGACATTGAAGAGGCTGCCAGACAAGGCACCATTCTTCAATTCCTTCTTTCTGATGCCGGACAGATTGCTTCCTGGCCTGCAATTAAACCGCACCTCACCAAAGGAAAAACACTTTACTTTTCCCACGGATTTGGCGTAACCTTTAATGATCAAACGGGAATCGTACCTCCCAAAGAGGTGGATGTAATCCTGGTGGCACCAAAAGGTTCAGGTACTTCGGTTCGCAGGTTATTCCTTCAGGGAAAAGGCATCAACTCCAGCTATGCAGTTTATCAGGATGCTACCGGCAAGGCAAAAGAAAAAGCCATTGCCCTTGGCATTGGTGTTGGATCCGGATACTTGTTTGAGACCGATTTCAAGAAAGAAGTATATTCCGATTTAACCGGTGAACGCGGTACATTGATGGGTGCCATTGCCGGAATATTTGAGGCACAATATGAAGTGCTTCGTTCAAAAGGCCACTCACCCTCAGAAGCATTCAATGAAACTGTTGAAGAATTGACCCAAAGCCTGATGCCTTTGGTGGCTGAAAACGGAATGGATTGGATGTACGCCAACTGCTCAACCACAGCTCAGCGCGGAGCGTTGGATTGGAAAAAACGTTTTAAAGAAGCAACACTTCCTGTCTTTAAAGAATTGTACGAAAGTGTTGCCAGTGGCAAGGAAGCCAAACGAACCATCGATACGTGTTCGAAGCCCGACTACCGGGAAAAGTTAGGCGAAGAACTTAAGGAGCTACGCGAAAGCGAACTGTGGCAAGCGGGTGCGGCCGTACGTCAGTTGCGTCCGGAGAAAGCGAAGGTTGAGGAATCAATGATCAACTAATACCTGGTTTTAATACCAAAGTATCAAAACCAATACGTATGGAGTTAAAGACCGTTTCAGATTTGGATATCGACAAGGCAAGCGAGGTGCTGCAAGAGGTTGTATTAAAAACACCCTTGCAGTACCATAAAAACCTGTCGGTTAAATACGGGTGTGAGGTGTACCTGAAGCGTGAAGATCTGCAGGTAGTGCGCTCCTATAAATTGCGAGGAGCATATTACCTGATTCAAAGCCTCAATGAAGAAGAACGTCAAAGGGGAATTGTATGCGCCAGTGCCGGGAATCATGCACAGGGAGTTGCCTTCTCGTGCAAACAGTTAGGCATTCACGGAACGATTTACATGCCCAGCATCACACCCAAACAGAAGATTAACCAGGTGAAAATGTTTGGCGGATCCAGGATTGATATTGTTCTCATAGGCGATACGTTTGATGAATGCCAGTCTCATGCCCTGGAGCATGTCTATGAATTCAATAAAGTATTTATTCCTCCATTCGATCATCAAAAAATCATTGAAGGACAGGGAAGCGTTGGGCGTGAAATAGCAGCAGAACTCGATGACATAGATTACATTTTTATTCCGATAGGTGGCGGTGGATTATGTGCCGGTGTGGGGAGTTATTTTCAATCCTGCTCACCCAACACCCGTATTGTGGGTGTCGAACCTCAGGGTGCACCCTCCATGACCGAAGCGTTGAAAGCAGGCAAACCGGTTGTACTTGAAAAAATTCAGCGGTTTGTTGATGGCGCTTCTGTTAAGAAAGTGGGTGAAATAACGTTTTCTTATTGCAAGGAATTCCTGCACGACATGCTTCTTGTTCCGGAAGGAAAAGTTAGTTCGGTAATTCTGCAGTTATATAACGAAGATGCCATTGTAGCTGAGCCAGCCGGGGCACTAAGCATTGCTGCATTGGATCTGTATCAAGATAAGATTAAAGGAAAACGAATCGTGTGCATTGTAAGCGGTGGCAATAACGACATCGACCGGATGCAGGAAATCAAGGAACGATCGTTATTATACGAAGGTCTCAAGCACTACTTTATCGTGCGCTTTGCCCAACGACCCGGTGCTTTAAAAGAATTTGTAAATCACATCCTGGGCCCTACCGATGATATTGTACGCTTTGAATTCATCCAGAAGCACAACAAAGAAACCGGACCGGCCCTGGTTGGCATTGAAGTGAAATCACGCGATGATTTTGAATTGCTCCTTGCCCGGATGAATGAACATCAGCTGAACTTCACCTTGATTAACCAGCATGAAAATTTGTTTGAGTATATAATATGAGATCATTCTTGGATTACAAATTCAGAATATTTTAATTTACAACCATGTTACAGCAAGCAAGACAGCTCCATCCTGCATCGGCAAGAATTCTTGCAACCGCTTGCATTGCAACAACCACCATTACTACGGGGTAGCCCGTAATCACAACCATAATACCCTTATTGATCAGGGCCTCTCCGGGAGATGCACTGATTACACATTGTAATAAATATCCCTCTTCAATAAATATTTTATGATCATTTTAAAATTTGGCGGTTCTTCAGTTGGTAGTTCTGAACGGATAAAACAGGTTATTGAAATCATACGGAGCAAACTACCGGATGATCTTGCTGTTGTCTTCTCAGCATTTGGCGGTGTTACCGACCAGCTGATTCAATACAGTCAATTGGCATTATCCGGAAACCTGGAATACCAGGTAGAACTTGCTAAACTTTCGGATAAACACCTTTCGGTTGTACGCGAATTAATTCCAATTGTACGGCAAAGTGGAATCCTGGCCCAGGTAAAAATCCAGTTCAATGCCCTGGAAGATGTAATGCATGGCGTATATCTCGTAAAAGAGCGTTCACCCCGAACACTGGATTACATTATGAGCTTCGGTGAACGCATCAGTGCTTACATCATCAGCGAAGCCATGAATGAAAGCGGTATGGAAGCAGAATTCCTGGATGCCCGCCAGATTATTCGTACCGATGATCAATTCGGTTCTGCCCAGGTGGATTTCGAAGTAACCAACAAACGCATTACCGATCATTTTCAGTCTCATAAAAAAATCCAGGTTGTTACCGGGTTCATTGCTTCATCCGATTCGGGAGAAACCACTACCCTGGGAAGAAGCGGCTCGGATTATACAGCAGCCATACTGGCCGGAGCACTTAACGCAGAAGCACTGGAAATCTGGACCGATGTGGACGGCATCCTTACAGCTAATCCAAAGCTTGTTAAAAAAGCATTTACCGTACCTGAAATGAGTTATGAGGAAGCCATGGAACTCTCGCATTTTGGTGCGAAGGTTATCTTCCCGTCCACCATGCGGCCGGCCATGGCGCACGGAATTCCGATCTGGATTAAAAACACATTCAATCCGGAGGCGCGTGGTACACGCATCAGTGCACAAAGTACCAATGGTAAACTGGTTAAGGGTATCTCCTCGATCGATACCATCAGTTTATTGAATATTCAGGGCAGTGGAATGGTAGGTGTGGTAGGCGTTTCGATGAGGCTGTTTGCAGCGTTGGCCCAGGAAAGAATCAATGTAATATTAATCAGCCAGGCTTCCTCCGAACACTCAATCTGTTTTGCTGTTGAGAGTAAACAAGCAGTCAAAGCAAAGAAGGCACTGGAAAAAGAATTTCAGAATGAAATAAAAAATGAACTCATTGATTCGATTGAACTGAATGATGACCTGAGCATTATTGCATTGGTAGGTGATGGTATGAAGCATCATACCGGCACAAGCGGGCGCATGTTTTCAGCTTTAGGCAAAAACGGCATCAATGTGGTTGCCATAGCCCAGGGCTCTTCCGAACGAAACATTTCTGCTGTAATCCCACGACAAGATACTGCGAAAGCCTTATCGGCACTGCACGATGCGTTCTTCTTATCCAAAACAAAAACCATTCATCTTTACCTGGTCGGTACCGGGCTGATCGGAAGTACTTTGTTAAATCAAATCCATCAGCAACTGAATGTGCTTTCATCTACCAATAACCTGGACATCCGCTTAATCGGGATATCCAACAGCCGGAAGATGTTGTTGCGGGAAGAAGGAATTGCTGTTGATTCAGCCCTCGATGAATTGCAACTGC
>JALOMY010000190.1 GCA_025455225.1 Cyclobacteriaceae bacterium
TGAAAACCAACCTGTATCAAATGAAATCCTTTGTAAAAGACGGATCTCAGACCGATGCCTATTTTAAAGTTCTTAACGACCACGAATATGAATGGGGATTTGAAACACCAACGAAAGCCAGGATTCGCTATTCCATTACTCTAAATCCGGCAGAACAAACCTGGAAGGAATCCGGAGAATACTCTTCCGATGGTACGAATTGGTACCCGTTCATTACAATGAACCTCAGAAAAACAGAATAATTCAATCCTTAATCATAAACGAATGGAAGCAAACATTATCCTATCCGTTACTTTATAAAAGAAATTGTTTACAGTGGTGATTAGTATATTGCTCCATGGAATTTGGACGAGTGCCTGTTGAGGAATTAGAACGGATTGATTTTTCACTTCCATCAGATCCTGCATCAAACCGTGAACTATCAAGAAACGGTTATCAAGCTGAAAATAAATTTTATTTCTATTATGGATCGACTAAATGGAGTTATCCGGAGTGGATAGGACGCTGGTATCCGAAAGGAACGAAATCCGGACAGTTCCTGGAACGTTACGCACAACTATTCAACAGCATAGAATTAAATGCTACGTATTACCGAATGCCTACCTATAAACAAACCCATGATTGGAAAAATAAGGTCAGAGAATCTTTTCGTTTTTGCCCAAAGTTTGTTGACCAGATTACACATATCAGGCGATTACGCGAAACACAAAGCTTAGTAAACGAATTTCTTGAAGGCATCTCCGGATTTGGTGAAAACCTGGGACCGGTTCTATTCATGCCCCATCCAGCCATGGGACCCAAACATTTAGATACAATAATTCAATTTTTAGATTCCATACCCCGCGAAATTCCGGTAGCAGTTGAATTACGACATCAAGATTGGTTTACTGAAAAAACTGTATTTAATCAGCTTTGCCGGGAACTGGAGAACCAGAACCGATCTACCGTAATTACGGATACAGCCGGAAGAAGAGATTGCATTCACATGCAGTTAACTTCAAGAACGGTTATGATCCGTTTTGTTGGCAATGATTTGCATCCAACTGATTATACAAGAATTGATCAGTGGGTTGCCCGGATTAAACAATGGAAAGATCAGGGCATTCAGAACATCTATTTTTTTGTGCATCAACAGGATGAAAATTTAGTTCCTGAACTTAGCTATTACCTGGTTAAGCAATTGAATACCCGGTTAGGATTGTCCATTACATCACCGGAACCCTTCCAAACTAATCTGCTGTTTGATAAAATTGATTAATCAAACTACCTCTACTCTAACTGTACTTTTTAGTAGTTTGGCAGCGGATTTTAGTACTTTATGAAGCTCTACGAACAATTTCCTGTATCCATTACCAATTCATTATCCGGAAAAAAAGAACCTTTTGTACCACTCAATTCACCCTTTGTTGGCATGTATTCGTGTGGTCCAACCGTTTACAATGAAGTCCACCTTGGTAACCTTAGAACCTTTACTGCCTTCGATGTTGTCTATCGTTACCTGTCTTACATTGGCTACGTAGTACGGTATGTACGGAACATAACCGATGCCGGACATCTTACTAATGATGCAGGAGAAGGGGTTGACCGTATTGAAGAAAGCGCCAAACTTGAGCAGCTAGAACCCATGGAAATTGTTCAGAAGTATACTACCAGCTTCCATGAGATATGCCGGATTTTCAACATCCTCCCTCCCAGCATAGAACCAACAGCTACTGGCCATATCATTGAACAGATTGAAATGGTAAAAAAAATCATGGCCAACGGTTATGCTTATGAAGTCAACGGTTCAGTCTATTTTGATGTACGCAGATTCATGGAAAAATATAAGTACGGTGAACTGAGTGGACGAAACATTGATGAATTACAGGAAGGCACCCGCGAATTGGATCGTCAGGATGAGAAAAAAAATTCAATCGATTTTGCCATCTGGAAGGCGGTTTCCCCTAACCACATTCAACGCTGGCCCTCTCCCTGGGGTGAAGGGATACCGGGATGGCACCTGGAGTGTTCAGCCATGGGCACCAAATACCTGGGTAAACAATTTGATATTCATGGAGGTGGCATGGACTTAAAGTTTCCCCATCACGAATGCGAAATTGCCCAGAATGTCGGTGCATTTGGTACCTCACCGGTTCGATATTGGATGCACTCGAATATGCTGACGGTTAACGGTGAAAAAATGAGTAAGTCCAAAGGCAACTCCTTCTTGCCCCGTGAATTGTTCACCGGATCTCACCCCCTATTAAACAAGGCTTACAGCCCCATGTCTGTTAGGTTCTTTATGCTGCAATCACACTACAGCAGCACATTGGATTTCTCGAATGAAGCTTTAAGTGCTGCCGAAAAAGGTTACAAAAAACTTTCCAATGCCCTAACCACAGTAAAGAAACTAAAATTCCAACCCCTTGGTGCGGAAGATCATGATTTACGATCGGAACTGAATCGTTTAATCGATGGCTGTTATCTCAACATGAGCGATGACTTTAACACGGCAAAAACGTTAGCCATATTGTTTGAAATGGCATCGCGGATTAATGACTGGAATTCCGGTAAGGGTACCGCGGTTTCTGAGGCAACGTTTAATCGATTTAAGCAAACCTATATCGATTTTTTGGAGCAAGTACTGGGTTTGCGTGAAGAAGAAGAACATAATCAGGAGATGGTCGATGGAATTATCCAGGTATTGATTGAATTACGAAAGAAAGCACGTACCGATAAAAACTATGCATTATCAGACAAAATTCGGGACGATCTCAAAGCTATGGGTGTGCAGTTAATGGACGGCAAAGATGGATCGATGTCGTACTCAATTGAATGATTACTCCTTCTTCTCTGAATTACTGACAAAGGCAACAAATTTACTATCGGGTGACCATGATGGGACGTTAATGGTCCCCTGGCCTCCATACAAGTAGGCAATTACCCGGGGTGCTCCACCGTTCACTGGCATCATCCGAAGCATGACTCGTTTGTAAAATGGGTGATCTTTTGGATCAATAGTAGTTGGAAACGAGATAAAAACCATCCATTTCCCATCCGGTGAGATGTGAGGAAACCAATCGTTATACTCATCGAATGTTAGTTGTTCCCTGGAAGAACCGTCCGGCTTCATCCTCCAGATCTGCATGGTGCCTGATTCGCTTGAGTTGTAATAAATATATTTTCCATCAGGAGAATATTCCGGCCCGTCTACATGAAAATACGAGTTGTTGGTAAGCTTAATCTCCTGACCGCCCTGAATATTGATTTTATAAATATCATACCAGGGATTCTCGCGTTGTCCCACAAAGACAACCTCTTTACCATTGGGTGACCAGCCGTGCCAATACGAGGGTGTCTTTTCAGTAACCAGCCTTGGAACTCCACCACCTAAAGGAAGAACATATACGGTTGATCCGCCTCCGGGTAAATTATCCCGATGATGACTTATGGCCAGCATCTTTCCGTCAAATGAAATTCCATGATCATTGTTATTACGGTTGGCAAAACCCGTATCGAACTTTTCGGGTTTTCCTCCTTCAGCCGGAATTTTGTACAATAAACCACCTTGATTATAGAGAAGATGTTTCCCATCCGGCATCCAATTAGGTGCTTCGAAAGAACCCGTATCTTCATGTATGACTTTGCGTTTGCCATCAAATACATTGATAATTTCAAGCCTGCTTCCTAAATAACCATCGCGGTAGGCATTATAAGCATCAGGCACTGGTTTATCGATCCTGACATTCCAAACAACAGCCTCTTCCAAAACCGTTTCATTATGGGCTGAAATAAAAAGGCCAACCAAAACCTCGTCTCCAATTGTTTCAAGTGTATGCGACCCGATGAACTGAAGGGGTTCGCCAACATGCGCTGCTCTCATGATATACGTCTTTCCGGTTCGCTCGATTTGTATAATCTGTGGATTCACTTTTTTTGACCTGATTTCATCTTCCGGATCCCGCATGAAAGCACCCTGAAGCGGTCTCCATTGCATTGAGGTTAACCCGTCTCCGTGTAACGTGGCACTAATGTGTGGAGAATTGTCCTCCTTTGTGGCACGAACCATCCAGCCTACTTTTCTATGCGGATCGGTGCCTTTCCCGGTAAATTGAAAATTAGCAGTAAGAATAAAATCACCCTTTATTTTCCGATAGCTGAAATGAAATTCATCGCGGCCAAACCAAATATTATAACCTCCGCCACGAAGTTTATAGACTTGTAGTTGTTGATCATATTCAGTCGTACCTGTCTTTTTTGGATTACCGATATCTTCATGATTATCAAAGATTCCAACGGTATTTTGCGCAACGACCGGTGTAATTAATCCCATCAGAAATAAAGCAGATACGATGGCTTTCATATGAATTCGAAATTTTAATACCATGAAAGTTAAGATAATTGAAACGAACTTTCTGAGATTGCTACCGGTTTAAATTAGACTTACATTCGATGATGCTGAAAAAAATTTTTATCCTGCCCATTCGGTTTTATCAGCTCAGTATTTCACCTTACCTGGGCGCCCACTGCCGGCATACTCCCACCTGTTCTCAATACACTATTGAAGCCATTCAGGAATGGGGTGTAGTTAAAGGAACCTGGTTAGGAATGAAACGAATCGCCCGGTGTCATCCCTGGGGAACAAGTGGATACGATCCGGTACCAAAACGGCACATTCAAAAAAAAACAATCTGAGTAATCTTTTAATTAAGTGGCTTATTAGCGGATTTGAATATTTATAAACGTGTAATACGCTAAGTCAAGTCACTTACTTTGTCAATAATCCGCATTAAATAATTGAACTTCCCCTAATATCGGATTAGCCTTTGAATCCGTAATCCGAACCCTGATTTTTTCGGTTTCAATCTTATCAAACTTAAGAATGCGTTTATTCCCCACTGTGGTTCCATTCGTTATGACCTGGTAATGCTTATCGATCCACGCCTCCACTTCGAATGATTTTATACGTTGACCATATTCGATTCCTTCAATGAGAAGAATTCTATTCATAGACACCGGCTCATCAAATGTCAGTTCAATCTCGGCCACACGATCATCGGAAGCCCAATAGGTTTCAGGTTTACCATCGATTAATTGATTACCCGCATATCCCCTTTTCTGAGATGTTGTTCTAACTTCAGACTTACCAGCCAGGTTAGTGGAAAAAGATTGATCAATGGCTTGCCTGAATTCCATCAATCGTACGGAATCATTCGGATGGATTAACCCCCTGCGATCAACCGGAACATTCAGTAAAAGATTACCACCTCTTCCGATGGATCCGTAATAGATATCCATTAACTCATTAAGAGTTTTAACCTGATTATCAGTCTCCGGACTATAAAACCAACCCGGCCTGATCGACACATCGCACTCGGCCGGAACCCAATGGCTTCCATCTTCATGTCCGGAAGTAAGCTCCTGGTAGTTCGGATATCCTGGGTAAACTTTATCCGCATTTAATGTACACCAGTTCGTTTCACCGACAAACCCCTTTTCATTTCCAACCCATCTGCATCCCGGCCCACCATCGCTGAAAATGATTGCCTGCGGCTGAAGCTTGTATACCGTAGAATTAAATAAGGGCCAGTCGTATTCCTGTCGCTTTCCATTTGGGCCTTCCCCATTTGCACCATCAAACCATTGCTCGAACACTTCTCCGTAATTTCCCAAAACTTCCTCCAGCATATTTACAAAAACCTGGTTATACCGGTCGGTTCCGTAATCGGGATGATTGCGATCCCAGGGTGATAAATACACGCCAAATTTTAGTCCATACTCACGACAGGCATCAGATAATTCACGCAACAAATCGCCCTTACCTTCTTTCCAAATACTTTCACGTACAGTGTGTTTACTATATTGACTGGGCCACAAACAAAAACCATCATGATGTTTGGC
>JALOMY010000191.1 GCA_025455225.1 Cyclobacteriaceae bacterium
CGCATTTTTCAGGTCATTGAAAAAGCCGTAGAGGTTTTTGAAAATAAAACGAAAAAGATACCGACCTCCGAACTTAACCAGGTTTTACTGCCTGAAATTGAACGGTATCCGCCTCCGGCCATTAAAGGAAAATTTATCCAGATAAAATACATAACACAGGTAAATGCACGGTTTCCATCGATTGCATTCTTCTGCAACCTGCCTCAATACATTCAACCGGCTTACGAACGTTACCTTGAAAACAAGATTCGGGCGCATTTTAATTTTGAAGGAGTTCCGGTAAGACTGATCTTCAAGAAAAAATAAAATTATTTTTTACCTATTGGGTAAAAATCAATCCTTGTATATTTGCGACAGTTTTTAAACAAAACCTGTAAACTATGAAAAAATTAATCGCATTATTAGCTGTATGCGGTTTCGCTTTTGCATTTGTAGCTTGTGGTGGTAAGAAAGCCGAAGAAGCTGCAACTGAACCTGAAACTGAACAAGCTGCTCCTGCTGAAGAAGCTGCTCCTGCTGAGGCTCCTGCTGATTCAACAGCCGCTCCTGCAGATTCAACTGCTGCTCAGTAAGCACATTACAGCATGTCGTAATTGGCAAAGGCTTTAGATTTCTAAAGCCTTTTTTATTTTTCGGGCTGATCGATGACGTTAGAAAAAGTTCAATCCCTGCTTTATCAACATGTTCCGGCATCAGCCAATGATTATTGCGTTGAGCTTTGGAAACAAAGTCCGTTTCAGCTGATTATTACTAAAAGCAGGAAAAGCAAAGCCGGTGACTTTTTTTGTGCATCCTTTTCATCCACACCCCGCATTTCCGTTAACAATGATCTTAATCCCTACCTTTTCCTGGTAACGTATATACACGAAGTTGCCCACCTTCATATTTTCCGGAACTATTCGCGGAGGGTGGATCCGCATGGCGATGAATGGAAAAATGCATTCAAGCAATTACTGCAGCCTGTACTGGTTCAGGATGTTTTCCCGGAGCCCCTATTAACGGCTTTAAATCATCACATGAAAAATCCAATGGCCAGTTCGTTTGCCGATGCCCGGTTAACGCAAGCGTTCCGGAAGTTTGATGCACATCATGAACATATGATTACCGTGCACGACCTGCCCGAGGGAAGTTTGTTTTTATTGCATGGACGGCACTTTAAAAAAGGAAAACTCAAACGAACCCGGTTTCTGTGCCAGGAAATCAAATCGAAACGGCAATACCTTGTACCTGCCGAAGCTTGGGTGGAAAACGCCCAGCTTGGATTTGAGTTTGGGAGATAAAATGAAGTGAAAAACAAACGGGTTTTAATACCCGTGATTCCAGAAAATCAGAACCAGAAGGAATTACTCAACTATTACATCATTAACTTCACATGTTAGAAGACGTTGATGATTTGAACCCACTTCCAGTAGCTTTTGAGTTCTCTATGAGTAACCCTGAGGGTGTGCAAGTAATCATAAAAAACAAACGGTTATGAAATCCCTTTTTCAGAGAAATCATAACCGTTGATAGTAGTCAGTCTGCTTTGGGAGGCTTGACTTAAAACATGTGCCGCACAAACGCCTCCATGGCTTCGTATTCGGCCAAACCTAGTTGATCATAAGCTTGTGCCGTTGCCTTATTACGATCTTCGGCACGCACCCAAAACTCACGCACGTCTGTACCCGGGAACAAGGCGCTGTCTTTCTGCGACTGATGCTTGAAGATGGCCTTTCGCTTGCGAAGCACTTCTTCAGGGCTAAGCGGTACCGCCATCTCGATCTGGTCAATATCCCATTCCTGCCAGGCTCCGCGATACAGCCAAACATAACAATCCTTGATCCATGGCCTTTTCTTCAGCCGGTCAAGAGCCTGGTAAATAGCAGCCAGGCAAACCCGGTGTGTTCCGTGCGGATCGGACAAGTCGCCTGCCGCATAAATCTGGTGCGGCTTGATCTCCTCCAGCAAATCTACAATGATCTGAACATCCTTCTCCCCGATGGGCTTCTTCTTCACCGTTCCGGTTTCATAGAACGGCATGTCGAGAAAATGAGCATGCGATTCCGGTATGCCCGCAAAACGGCAACCTGCTTTAGCCTCCACTCTTCTTATCAAGCCTTTGATTTTCATTACCTCCGGGATATCAATCTGGCCCGGAGCTTTTTTCTGGATTGATTGAACAACCTTATCGTACATCTTCTGGGCTTTCGCTTTCGGCATTCCGAAATGTTCACTGAAGTCGTTCACGAAATCGGCAAAACGAATTACATCATCATCGAATACGGCAATGTTTCCGGATGTTTGGTAGGCAACGTGTACTTCGTGTCCCTGATCCACCAACCGTATAAACGTACCGCCCATCGATATCACATCATCATCCGGATGGGGTGAAAAGATAATAACCCGTTTTGGAAATGGCTTCGCCCGCTCCGGCCGATAGGTATCGTCTGCTTTCGGTTTGCCACCCGGCCAACCGGTAATGGTATGCTGCAATTCATTAAAGACTTTAATGTTCACCTGGTAGGCCGATCCGTATTCGGTTATCAAGTCGCCCATACCGTGTTCACTGTAGTCGTTGTTGGTGAGTTTGAGAATCGGTTTGTTAATGGTCTGACACAACCAAACCACGGCTTTGCGGATAGTGGTATTGTCCCAACGGTCGAGTGAATCCAGTAGCCATGGGGTCTTGATGCGTGTGAGTTTCATGGCAGCGGCATCATCCAGGATTACCTGGGAGTTCGGATGCATCTGCAGGTACGAAGAAGGAATTTGGTCGGTTATGGGTCCTTCAACTGCTTTCTGAACCACGGGTGCTTTGCCTTCACCCCATGCCATCATGATGATGCGCCTGGATTTGAGAATGGAACCAACCCCCATGGTGATGGCCTTCTTCGGCACATTTTCTTCTGCGAAAAAGTCGCTGGCCGCATCCAGGCGGGTGATCTGATCCAGCGTGATCAAACGGGTTAATGATTTTTCGTTGGAGCCTGGTTCGTTGAAACCAATGTGACCGGTACGACCGATACCCAGTATTTGAAGATCGATGCCTCCCATGTCATCAATCATCTTTTCGTAGTTGCGGCAAAACTCCGCTACCTTTTCTTTGGGCAGCGTGCCATCGGGTATGTGAATATTTTTAGCGGGGATGTCAATATGGTCGAACAAATGTTCTTTCATGAACCTGACATAGCTCTGCAGCGAGCCGGGTTTCATGGGATAGTATTCATCGAGGTTGAATGTATGTACGTTTTTAAAGCTCAGCTTTCCCTCCTTGTGCATCCTGACCAATTCACTGTAAACGCGCGTTGGCGTTGAGCCGGTTGCAAGGCCCAGTACGCAGGGTTCGTTTTTCTTTTGCTTGGACTTGATAAGCGCAGCAATTTCATTGGCTACATACTTCGATGCCTTTTCAGAAGACTCGTAAATGGTTACCGGGACTTTTTCAGGATTGGATAGTTGCATAGTCGTTAAAACAGATGGTGATGTATTGAAATCTAAATTAAGAAGGGTTTGAATACGTTGTGTTTCACTCGTCCAAAATATCTTTTTCGGTCGTTTAATGACGGCACAAATATATCAGGATCAGGTCAAACGTCTCATCACTAATGAATTCACCATCTCACAAAAAGCACGGGGATGAAGGGTACGCCAATTAGCAATTTGCAAGGTACCTCC
The DNA here is from genome assembly GCA_025455225.1 of Cyclobacteriaceae bacterium. Lineage (GTDB taxonomy): Bacteria > Bacteroidota > Bacteroidia > Cytophagales > Cyclobacteriaceae > UBA2336. Next base: position 3,655 of record JALOMY010000191.1, read on the forward strand.
CATGTTCACGTACTGGTCGATGTGGTATTTCTTAAACTCGTTCTGAACAAAATCAGGGAAGGAAACAGCGGCAATCCAGCCGGGTATTAGATCGGCACGGTTCTCCGTATCTTCCACTTCATCGAACCATTCTTCATAGTAGGAATCATCGGATCCATGGAAATTCAATACATTTTCCCCGATCAGGATAAACTTATTGATTCCGGCCGCAACCTGTTCGTCAATGATATTCCGCTTCAGGTGCATGATGTCGTTATTGATGGTATCGTTCCATTCTCCAAGCAATTCAATAACAGTGTAGCCTGCCAGGTAATCGGTGTAGAGGATCTTTATATAGAGTGTTTCCGATCCCATGAAATCCCAGGCAGGATCGATATAGTAACCGTAGATAGTCTCTGAATATTGTTCGTAGTTATAATCCTTCCCGTAAAAAGGCGAGCGTTCATCGGTGGAGGAATTGTAATACTTCAGCCAGTTTGGGTAAGGTTCAATATCATGCATGACCTGTAAAACTATCCATCACCTTGCGCACACTTCCGAATTCCTTTAATAAAGCTTCGGCCTTTTCTTCATCCACACCCAGTTCATCCATGATCATCCGTACTCCGCGGTTTAGCAGCTTCACATTGGTGAGCTGCATATCCACCATTTTATTTCCCTTAACCCGGCCCAGCCTGATCATAACCGTTGTGGAGATCATATTCAGCACCAGTTTCTGAGCCGTGCCTGATTTCATTCGTGTACTGCCGGTAACAAACTCCGGCCCGACAATTACTTCTATGGGAAAGTCGGCATGGCGGGCAACTTCTGTGTTTTCATTACAGGTAATGCACCCGGTAACGATCTGATGTTCACGCGCGTCTTTCAATCCACCAATTACATAAGGTGTTCGGCCGGAGGCCGCTATGCCAATCAGAACATCATTCGAATTAATTTGATGCTCCTGTAAATCATGCCACGCCTGCTGAAGATGATCTTCAGCATGCTCTACTGCTTTTCGTATGGCACGATCGCCACCGGCTATCAATCCGATAACTTTTCCATGCGGCATTCCATACGTAGGCGGTATTTCGCTGGCATCGAGAATGCCTAGTCTTCCGCTGGTACCGGCACCGATATAAAACAGGCGGCCACCAGCTTTCATTTTTCCTACAATTACATCGACCAGTTTTTCAATCTGTGGTATAGCATTTTCAATTGCTGTTGGAACGGTTTTGTCCTCCTTGTTGATATTAATCAACAAGTCGCGTGTGCTCATCGCTTCCAGATGATTATAATGCGAGGATGATTCCGTTACTGACATATCATGCTATATCTTTCTGATGGAAGAGGGCAAGACCGGCAATGGGTGTCTCCAGAATATTCTTCACGGTAATGCCGCGGTCGTTAGCCACCTGTCGTAAAATGTCACTGAAGTAAAATGCCACCGAGCCGGTGAAATGTACTTTCAGGTCTTTATAACCCGGGTAACGCATTACATTTTCTTCATACAATTCCGCAAAGCTATTATAAACCAGTTGATAGCAGTACGGCTCCTTGACATGCTGAAAGATGAACTTCATGAAGCTGGCCAGAAAGGCGCTGGGCTTTTCTTCATGATACACCTTTTCCAGGAATTCTTCACGGGTAAATGGATAGCGTGCCTTGAACTGTGCAGCCAGGTTTTCCGGAAGCTTGCCGCGCAGGTATTCCTTCAGAAATTTGCGACCGATATTGGTGCCTGAACCTTCATCGGCCAGAATCCATCCGAGGTTAGCCACCTGGTGGGTTATCTTTTCACCATCGTATAAACAGGTGTTTGAACCGGTACCTATAATACAGGCAATTCCGGGTTCGTGCCCGCACAAGGCACGGGCTGCCGCCATCAGGTCCCAGTCAATTTCAACTTCAGCTCCCGGGAAGAATTGCTGGAACGTGTCGCGGATCAACGCTTTGTTCTTATCAGATGAAGCACCGGAGGCATAGTAAAATATTTTTTTAACGGGCTCATCGCCAACCTGGGCAACTAGTGAATCGCGCACCATATTATAGAGATGGTCGATGGGTTGGTAGTAGGGATTAAATCCGGGCGTATGTGCTTGTCCGATGGTGCCGTCTTTTTTCAGCAACCGCCAATCGGTTTTAGAACCCCCGCTGTCGGCAATAAGAATCATAAAAGAAACAAATTAGGTATAGTCGACAAATTACAAATTCTACGTTGACTCAAGAACCCCGATT
>JALOMY010000018.1 GCA_025455225.1 Cyclobacteriaceae bacterium
AACGATGGCACGTGAAATCGCAACACGCTGCTGCTGACCACCGGATAATTGCTGCGGGAAATGATTTCTGCGATGCATGATATTCATGCGTTCCAGCACTTCTTCCACACGTTGCTTGCGCTCGGCTGAAGGCACCTTCATATACAACAAAGGCAATTCAACGTTTTCAAATACTGTCAGTTCGTCAATTAGGTTAAAGCTCTGAAATACAAAGCCTATGGAGCCTTTACGAAGTTGTGCCCGCTGACGTTCTGAATACCTGGATACTTCGTGCTCTCCAAAATAGTACTCACCATTGGAGGGGTTATCCAGTAAGCCGAGAATATTTAATAGAGTTGATTTACCGCAACCGGAGGGTCCCATAATGGCTACGAACTCGCCATCTTTGATTTCCAGGTTGATATTGTTTAGCGCTGTGGTTTCTACCTCTTCGGTAGTGTACACTTTTTCAAGGTTCTTAAGTTTAATCATGATTTTGGTATTTACAATTCTGATGATTCCGGTTAACGTTTGGTTTTAGTTTGCTAATACTATTTTTAAGTTAAAAGGTTTCGGTATTATTTAGTTTTAATAATTTTTTACTGCAATGGCTTATGCCCATATGTTAATTCAACACCAACACTTCATTATTTCCGAAATTCTCGTACGATGAAGTGATTACGCGATCTCCCGGCTTCAAACCTTCCAGTACCTCAAAGTGCTCGGTGTTCTTCCGGCCTAATTTGACGTTCCTTTTCACCGCACGGTTACCATCAGCCTCGAGAACATACACCCAATTGCCACCAGTATCCTTATAAAATCCGCCTACAGGCAATAATAATTCTTCCGAAGATTGACCCAACTCAATCCGTAATCGTAACGATAAACCCCTGCGCAAACCCGGTGGTACATCACCCACAAAATTCATATCAACCGGGAATCGTCCATTTGCAACGTTCGGATACACATAGGTAATAACCAATTCATAATCCTTGCCGGCATAGGTTGTTGTTGCCCGTAAGCCCTCCGAAATTCTTGGTAAATAAAGTTCATCAATCTCTACGCGCACTTTATAACTACCCACCACATCAACTTGTCCTAATCGCAGCCCCGGAGTTACACTCTGTCCAACATCCAGTTGAGGCCGGGTAAGTTGTCCGTCAATGGGAGCACGCACCACCAGGTTATCCAGAATCTTACCTACGTTTTCAAGACTTTGCAGCAGTTTACGTTCACTTTGATCGAGCTGATTGATTTGGCGCAGTCGATCCAGGGAATCGAGACGATACGCCTGGTAGGTAATTTCCCTCCGCTTGATATTGGCGAAGTAATCAGCTTCTGTTTTTTCAAATTCCTGTTTCGCAATCAATTGTTTTTCAAAAAGCACCTTCTGACGTTCATATTGAGGCTTAAGGGTAGCCAGTGCATTATCAATAGTAATGAGGCTCTCCTGCTGCCGAAGCGCATTCTGAGTTATCTGCAATCGGGTTTCACGAATTCGGTTAATACTCTGTGTCAGGTTGGATTCCTGGTCAAGGACGCTGATTTCGCGGTTAAGGTTGCTTAGTTCAAGAACAATATCTCCTTGCTTTAACATGGCCCCGCTTTCGGCCACTACCCGTTTGATGGTTCCACCTTCAACCGCATCAAGATAAACAGTACGACTGGGTTCAACATTACCTGTTTGAGGAATGAATTCCTGAAACACACCCCTGCTAACCGTGGCGATAGTAATTTTATCTTGCTCCACTTTGAGCCTGGAGCGCCTGTCGGCAAAAATTACCTGGTAAACAACAAACACCACAAACAAACCAATACCACCATAAGTAGCAATCCGTTTAAGTGTCCATTTCTTCTTCTTGAGTTGACGATCCATTGATGGTTTATCTGAATTAGTATCCTTTACGGTTCCGTTCTTCGGGGTCTTTGATGTAACGAGCTGATCCATTCCAATTTTCCTGATTGACTAAAAAATAAAAAGCGATTTAGACGCACAGGCACCCAGTTGCCAACAAACGTGCCAAGTGCCTGGAAGCTCTTTATTTCATGCCATGTTCAACTTTTTAGCGAATTTCACGTTCAGTTGTGAACGAACCTGTCCGATCGCGGACATGATTTTACAAAGAATGATTCAATAAAGCGCTAATTTAATCAGGATTTAATGGAAACGTCTTCCGGTCTCAACTTTGTATCGATGCACGCCATAATCGGACATAACTGATCAAAAATGGAACAGAAACACGGTAAAATTCTGATTGTCGATGATAACGAAGACTTGCTGAAAGCAGCTAAAATGTTTTTGAAACGGCATTTTGCCCAGGTTGATATTGAAAAGAATCCGGAAGCTATTCCGTCTCTTATGAATAACGAAGATTATGACGTTATTCTGCTCGACATGAATTTCACCAAAGATGTAAGCAGTGGCAGTGAAGGATATTATTGGCTGGAAAAGATTTTACAGATAGATCCGTCTGCAGTAGTTGTGCTAATCACTGCATATGGCGATGTACAAATGGCTGTTAAAGCCATTAAAGCCGGGGCAACCGATTTTGTTTTGAAACCCTGGGAGAATGAAAAACTGCTTGCCACCTTGTATTCATCCATGAAACTTCGGGAATCCCGGGATGAAATTGAAAATCTTCGGATTAAAAACCAGGAAATCAACTATGAATTGAATCAGCGATTCAGTGAGATCATCGGGCAGAGTTCGTCTATGCAACGCATCTTTCAAACCATCGATCGGGTGGCCCGTACGGATGCCAATGTGCTGATCCTGGGTGAAAATGGAACCGGTAAAGAACTGATTGCCCGCGCCATTCATCGTAATTCATCAAGAAAGCATGAGAATTTTGTGAGCGTGGATTTAGGATCCATTACGGAGACCTTATTTGAAAGTGAATTATTTGGACATAAGAAAGGCGCGTTTACCGATGCCAAAGAAGACCGGGCCGGCAGGTTTGAACTGGCCAACGGAGGAACCTTGTTTCTCGATGAAATCGGTAACTTATCCATGCCGCTTCAGGCTAAACTGTTGACCGTTTTGCAGAATCGAAAAGTCAGCCGTGTAGGTTCTAACAAAGAAACTCCCATTGACATCCGGTTGATCTGCGCCACCAATATGCCCTTGTATGAAATGGTAAAGGAAAACCGGTTCCGCCAGGATTTGTTATACCGAATCAACACCATTGAAATCGAAATCCCTCCTTTGCGTGAACGGCTGGAAGATATTCCGTTACTCGCGAATCATTTTCTGAAACACTATTCCGAAAAATACAATAAGCAGGTAAACAAAATAAGTGATGCGGCAGCCGTACGCATGCATAAACATCCCTGGCCCGGCAACATACGTGAATTACAACATGCCATTGAGCGGGCAATTATTCTTTGCAACAGCTCCGTTCTTCAACCTGAAGACTTCAATTTTACCGCACCCGTTACTAAGGAAGATGCACAACTCAATCTTGACCAATATAATCTGGATGAGGTCGAGAAATTGCTGATCCGTAAAGTGCTTAAGAAATACAACGGTAACATAACCCAGGCTGCTGCCGAATTAGGCCTCACCCGTTCATCCCTCTACCGAAGATTGGAAAAGCATGGACTATAATGTGCACACAACTTGAGCATAAGAAGAATTTAATTGAAAACCCGGATACTGCGTTGAAATTTTGATTCTACTACTTTTCAGCACATCTTAATCGGGGATACAAAGTTTATTTATGGGTGATTTCCGCACTCGCGTCATTTTTCGGGTAATCCTGTTGGGTATAACCATTGCATTGTTCATTTACATGCTGGGCAATGCCAACATGGTTTTTGCGGCCATATTAACCGGGTTTATCATTGTTTTTCAACTCATTGAATTATTTCGGTTTATAAGTCACACCAACCGTAAACTAACACGCTTCCTGGAGTCAGTACGATATTCTGATTTTATTTCCGGGTTTACATCCGACAATAAACTCGGAAGCAGTTTCAAGGATTTAAACATTGCGTTTAATGAAGTTTTAGAAGCCTTTCGCAAAGCCCGATCAGAAAAAGAAGAACATTGGCAATACCTCAACACCGTAGTGCAACAAGTACGTACCGGTATTCTGTCATACGATTCGGACGGCACCATTCAATTGATCAATGCCAATGCAAGAAAATTTATTGGCCTGAATACCATTAAAAACATCAATGAATTAAAAGAATACGATAGCCGGCTGTTTCATGCCATTACCGAGGCGGCAACCGGTAAAAGCAGTTTATACAAAGGAAGCAATGATCTTTACCTGACCATCCAGGCCACCGAGCTGAGAATTCGCGGTAACGATGTTAAGCTGATTACCCTGCAGAACATCCAACCTGAATTACAAAAACAGGAACTGGAAGCCTGGCAAAACCTGACACGCGTTCTCAGGCATGAGATCATGAATTCCATTACTCCTATTTCATCTCTTACCTCAACGCTGAAAGATGTGTTGCATTATGATCTTATCAAGAAAGACGGACATTATGAATTGAAAGAAGAAGGTGCAGAAGATCTGAAGGAAGGATTAACCACCATAGAGAACCGAAGCAAGGGATTAATCAAATTTATTGACGCTTACCGGGAATATACTTCATTACCGAAACCGAAAATTAAATCCGTCCGGCTTAAAGACCTGATTGAAAAAGTAGCCTCTTTAATGAAACAGGACATCAAAGCCCGCAACATCACCTTTCATTACCAGTGCGCTTCTGAATACCTAACCATCCAGGCAGATGAAGAAATGATCGAACAGGTTCTGATTAACCTTATCAAGAACGCTATTGAAGCCCTGGCCGATACACCGCATCCCAGGATTGATTTAATCGGACGGTACGATGAGAGTTCGGTAAAGATTGAAGTGATCGACAACGGAGCAGGCATTATCAAAGAAGCTATCGAAAAAATTTTCGTTCCATTCTTTACAACCAAACGCACCGGTTCAGGGATAGGTCTTAGTTTATCCCGTCAAATTATGCAACTCCATAATGGCTCGATCCATGTTGAATCGGTGCCTAATGAGAATACGATATTTACTTTGAAGTTTTAGTGAATATTTCAATTCCTCCAAATGAACGAACCTGGCTTACGTTATTCAACGCGATCGGAATTTGATATATCTTTAAATAACAGCATATCAAGCATCTTGGAAGAAGCACCCATGTAAAATCCGTTTTCATACTCGAATTCCTTTGGATTTTTCCAGGTACCGAACAGGATATCGTAAAAAGCAAGATCCGAATAATTGAAAGCATGGATGCCTTTGGCATGGTGAAGGGAGTGAGCTTCTGGTCTTTGAATTACATAACCAAGCCAAACGGGAGTGCGGATGTTGCTGTGCTGAAACATACTTAAAAAAGTATTGAACAGGATAATGACAGTAGCCGCCTGTGGACTAAACCCAGCCACCAATACAAGCAACAGGCTTCCCAATGCTGTAAATCCAATCATGTCCATTGGACTGAAGATGAAAGTGCTGTACGTATCGATACGTTCGGCACTGTGATGCATCTGATGAAAAACTCTCCAAAGAAAATTGCTTGTATGCATGGACCTGTGCCATACATAGACACCAAGCTGGTAAAGAAGAATACCTATTGTCGCACCCCATAACGTACCGAGTCCGGTAAGGTCAAAAAGTTGATATTCCGAAAGATATCCGTTCCATACTATCGGAAGGTAGCTGGACAAGTAAAAGTATACAGTAAAAAAGGCTAGTCCTTTCACTTTCCAATACTTCATTTCTGGAAGTGGACGAGCCGGAAATACAGCTTCCCAAATCATTAGTCCCGCGTATAAGGCCAATATCATCAGACTTACGGGATCAAGTAAAATTTCCAGGGGTGTAGGCATAAATTTTTCGAGTTTGATTATCAAGTATGACGTCAAAAGTAATTAGTGACGGAATTACAAGTTTTGTTAAGAAGTCAAACTTTTTTGCTTATTAGTCATTGAAAGGATTTCCAGGTCATCGAATCAGAAAGGGTTCTTCCCTATCGGTTTCTGTATTGAACCGGTGAAGTGCCATACATCTCTTTAAATGCCTTACTGAAATGCGATACGTTTTCAAATCCACTGTTGAACGCCACATCACTTACACTTTTATCACTTGTTTCTAACAACAGCTTTGCATGTTCAAGTCTCTTTTTTCTAAGCCATTTCCCGGGCGTTGTACCGTAATATTTACCAAACTCCGTTTTGAAAGCTGAAACACTGCGATGCGCCATACGCGCAAACTGTTCTATGGTCAAATTAAACATATAGTTCGCTTCCATTATCTGCCATATCGGAGTCTTTTGCTGATCCATAATGCTGTTGACATAAGCGAGAAATCCTTTATTGGAAGGATCTAAAAAGATGTTGAAAAGAAGTTCTTTGAATTTAAGTTCAAGCAAGCCTTCGGCCGGAGTCAGACCCTGATTAAAATAAGGGAGTATGCTGTAGAAGAAAGCCAGCGTTGTTTCATTAACGTTTATCTCCATTAACATGTCTACCGGTGGTTCGGGCAGGTTATTCAGCGGAAGATACTGACGGTATTCATTGATCACCTGGCGGAAAAAACTATCCTGAAAATAAAATGCCAGTACTTCCCACCCCACCAGTTCGGGCAATTCCTGAAGATAGGCAGTCTTTCGACTAAACAAGCATGAATGCTTTTGTACGGTCCACGACTTCCCACTGTGATGCATTGTTCGGGAACCGCTAAGGGTAAACATAATTTCATTGTAATGAGAAAACAGCTGGATTTGTCTCTCCACCTGGGGACACCGGTAATACAAGAAAAGCGTATCTTTTACAGCCAACTGTTTAATATTTACCGGATCGGCTATGCTATCATCGTAATTATTGTAGGCTTTACTCATAATCCATCAGAAATACCGATGTGTTATAAGTTAAGAAATTATAACCAATCCGATATAGTCTTTTGATTAACACAAACTGAAATTCCCATGTTGAAACGTGTTTACAAACAACTTTTCAGGCTATCGGTAATTATGTTCTTTAAAAACCAACCTAGTAATCAAATCAAAGGAATGAATGAAAATCTTCTTATAAACCTTTGACATGAAGAACAATCCAGATACCTGCAGCCAGGAAAAGAATCATCAGAATCGTTAATCCAACAACTTCGGTAACAAACATTTTATCAGATTTCATAATCGAATTGTATCAGCATTTATAAGCAAACCCGGGCCGGATATGCTGATCCGGACCCGGGTAACGCCAACCTATGAAGAGTCTTTGGTGCTAAGGCTTAATGGCATAATCGCAAGCCAGGTTTAAGATTTTTACCGCCTGATCCCGGGAGCAATTGCTCACTTTCATTAATTCAATTACATCTGTTTCAGCATAACAGGTGTTAACGATTGTACCATGATCCTCATCCATCTTCATAGGCGGCACTCCTGCAGTTATTACGGCAACGGTTAATCCAACCAGCACCATAATTAATCGTATTCTGGCTTTCATGAGTGTTTGATTTTGAGGGTTAATCAATTTTTCAGTTAGTGCATGAACCCGGGAAAGGTCACCCGGAGATGAGAAAAAAATAATTTAACTTGAATAGGTTACTTTACAGGTACCTTTTCACTAAGTGTGTATGTCAGATCCTGAAATCATTAATCTGATCAGAAATGAAGATTCGCGTGGCCTGAGCATGGTTTACGAGAAATTCCGCAACGAATTCATTCATTGGATAATCAAGACGTACGGAACCGATCCGGACGATGCCCGTGAATTTTACCAGGCCTCCATCGTGATTTTATATGATAATACGATGGCCGGCAAACTTGATTCACTACAGAGTAGTTTAAAGACTTATTTATTCGGAATCGGTAAAAATCTGGCTTTACAACAACTTCGGCTTAATCACCGAAAGCAAAAAACTGGTGCCGAATTTTATATTAAAAATTATGTACTGGACAACCAGGAAGATAAAATGAAAGAAGAAGTAAACCTTGAAATTATCAGCCAGAGTTTTAGCACACTTGGGGAACCTTGCCATGAACTGCTAAGTCTCTATTACTATAAAAAGAAAAGTATGGAGGAAATATCAGCCACACTGGGGTATAAAAACCCGGAGACGGCAAAAAACCAAAAATATAAATGCATGGAGCGGTTACGGAAGATCGTATTCGGAACACTTCATCCATCAACCTATAGTACTGAACCTTTTACAGAAGAATAAACAACACTCAACCATGAATCCAAATTTACACGATATTGACCTGATACACCGCTACCTCGATCGTAGTTTGTCGGACGAAGAGAAAGTCAACCTCGAAAAGCGGTTAAAAGAGGAACCGGAGTTTAATACTTTGTATCGCGAACATCAAATGCTGGTACAGGGCATTCGTTATTCCGGCCTCCAGGAAAAACTGAATCAATTGCGTGTACTTGAATCAGTATTGCCTGAAACCGTTCATGTTGAAGACAAAAAAAGACAAATTCGTCTGCATTCGTATTGGAAACCATTGCTGGCAGTAGCTGCTTCTCTTGCTTTATTTGTTGTATTATTCTTTTTATGGAAAAAACCTGTTGACCACGAACAACTTTTCGCACAGGAATTCAAGGCCTATCCGAACATTTTCGAACCCATTGTTCGCAGCGATGCTCAACCCATAAATGATCGTACCGAAGCTTTTGCCGCTTATGAAGCCCGTGATTACCAAAAGGCAGCCACGTTGTTTAAAAAGCTTTTACAGGAAAAAGAAGAACCCGGTGTGTTGCTGTTGCTCGGTAATGCCAACTTAATTCTGGGCAATACCTCGGAAGCGCGAAATAATTTTATTACCTTAATCAATAACTTTGATGAATACGATACCCAGGCTAAATGGTACCTGGGTCTGAGCTATCTGAAAGACGGGGATGTTAAAAGTGCTCAGTTGATTCTACAGGAAGTAAGTAACAGCGAATTCTCCTATGCTTCAAAAGCAAAAGAACTCTTAAAACAAATTGAGTAGTATAACCCAGTTTAACCTAACCCCCTCAACCATGACCAGCCAACCAAATGAAGATCGCGAGATTTTTTTTACCCTAAAATTTTACCGGGGCAAGAAAAACGATTCCGAGCATTACACATTTCCATTCAAGTTCGAACTCGATTTTAATTACCCGTTTAATTCGTTTTCCGGTAGCCAGGCTTTGCAAAAAAATAATGTCTCAATAAAACCAGGTGAATTAAAAGCAAGCATGAAAGAAATTTTCAGCAAACTGGATGAATTCTTTCAATATGTTGATGAAATGGCTGCAGGAAAAGTTGAAGGCGGAAAACTAATTACCAACGATGACTATAAACGCATCGCAGAAACACTTCAAGCTCTGACACGTGCGAATAATGAAAGCGGCTCAGTAGTAACTTCTATAAACCGCATCAGCTATTCACAATTTAATCCTCGGGAATTTGATCTGGGTACCAGCTTGTCTCTAGCAGGAAACGGAGATCCAAAACCACCTCGCCTTTAAGAGGAGACTTGTTTACGTTGAATTCTCATTTTCAATAAAATCACAATCAACACCATCAACATCAAACCTGCTGTCAGGATGAGGATGATGTTGATTGTAGTCTGTTTATCGATCAATGGCTTTCCGTGTCCATACACAACAGGAGCTGCCCATAATTTTGGGTCGGCTGTTAATTCATCCGATTGGTTCAGGTAGTTCAGTTTTGCATTCCGTAAGGCTACATCCAGATCCTCACCGCCCAACAATTGCTCATAGAAAATCCGGATCAGATTAACTGAAACCTGGTCGTTGAGTTTCCATAATGTCATTACCACGTTGTCGCAACCGGCAACCATAAACGCATTTGCCATACTCATCATCCCCTCCCCTTTGTAAGTTTTTCCTATACCCGACTCACAAGCAGTAAGTACTGCTAAAGCAGCCTGTAGGTTGTAATTGAATAATTCATAGGAATGAAGCTGGCCATCATCTGCTGAATCAGGCATCGATCTGAAAAACAGGCTCGCGGAGAAATCCTTTTCCGGATCTCCGGTTCCATGCACGGCAAGGTGAATAATGTTGGAACCCGGTGCGTGAAGTCTGAAATTACTCTTGGTGGCTTCGTTACCTTTTAAAAAGGTACCACGCAAAAACAGCTTCGAAAGTACATCTAATTCGGCTTCTGTGCCTGCCAGATCAACAGGAGAAGGCTCATTCGAACGCAACATCAAACCATTTGTATAACCAAATGCCAACAAAGATGCATCGTTCGTCAATTTCCGTAATGGCCGCATAAACAGTACTGAAGACAATCCGTATGAAACCGAACTCTGATGCAGTAAGTAAGGAAGATCACGATAATTTATCTTATCACCTGCCTGCGCCTGGGTTAGCAATGCCTCAAACGGAATATGGGCAATTAGCCCATCCGGAATAATATGAAGTTTTTGCTGCGCAGACGGTTTGTGAAAAGGCTCTAGCAATATGCGGTATAATTGGTATCCCTGAGTTACATATTGCTGGTAGAATTTTTGATCAAAGGAAGAAGTTTCTGATCGAAAATGATTCAGAAATAATTTTATGCTTACGGCTAGTGAATCAGCATCTCCAATTTTCTTGAATGAAACCTGATTTGGCCCAATCACTAATGCATAGACATCGTGAACACCCCAGAAATATTCGATCAGAGAAGCCCTGGAGTTTTTCAGCATAGCCTGTAGCTGTTCAAGGGATAATGATTTTGACGGGAATACGGAAGTCAAAGTCTTACCCGATTGTTCCCGTTCCATACGAAGTCGTTGTATCTCCCGATCGAATTGGACGATTCTTCCACGCAAGGCATCCTTTTGTTCATTAGAATAATCATCCGACATCAATTCACGTTGCACTTCGGTAATGGTAGCCCTGTAACTTTTTATCTTTTGCAACACACTATCACTCGAAGCGATGGATGACAACTGGCCACTTTCTTCGAGCGCTTCATTAATCGATTTCGCTTTACTTCGCTCGAAATAATGCAATACGTTTTCGAGTAATGAATCGCGTTTTCCGGAATGCTTCATGAATTGCGTATACAAGGACGCAATGATCTGCTCATACAAATCAAAATTGCTGTCAGTAAATTCCCACTTGGATTTATCGATGTCCAAAACATCGCGTAACCGGTCCAGCACGAATTCACCCTTCACATAACAATCCAGCACCAGATTTTCTAAAGATGGATTCATCCGGCCTGAATATTTTTTCTTTATCGCTTCAGCTTTGGCTGTCAGTACTTCATAAACCAGGTATTTCTCTTCCAATTCATTTAAAACCGGATTCACTAAAATATCCTGTTCACTGACTGAAGGTATGAGGTCGTGTAAAGCTTTCTGGAACTGCACCATTGCAGAATCATATAAAGCCACACGGAAATAATAATTTCCCTTTTTGAAATATACTTCTGCTTTACTTAATCCATATTGGCCTGAAAGATCAAGCGACCGGTCAAAATAGCCGATGGCTTTCGTGTTACCCGATCGGGCATACGCATCTCCAAATTGCTGAAGAAAAAATGTATAGATTACCCGGTCATGCGGTGTAATTTGATCGTAAATTTTTTCAGCTTCGCGGAATGAAACCAGGGCATCACTCAGTTTTCCTTCACGCGCGAACGACTCCCCCAGATTCGTATACTGAATGGCTAAATCTTCATTGAAAGAATTTCGGCCATTAATGATCAGGTTAAGCTCAATGGCCTTTTGATAATTTTGTTTCGCCATAGCGAACTGCATCAGATCACGATATATATTGGCCAGAACCACATACGCACGTTGCTGAAATACACGGTCTTCAAGCTCAGTCACTAAATGGAGTGCATGAGAAGCGTATGAAAGTGCTTTCTCGTAATCCTGTTGAGAACGGTTGGTGGTTGCCAGGTTATAATAATGCCGGGCAATCTGACGATGATTTTTGGAGTTAATTCTTTCCAGTATCTGCAACGATTGTTCGTAACATTTTTCTGCTTTGTAAAAATCATAGTCGCGATATTTGTAGATATCCCCCATGCTGTAAAAACAGGCGGCAACATCCTCATGCCAGAGACCGTATAATTGCTTTCGGATTTCAATTGCCCTTTCGTAATACTGAATTGCCAGACTTGAATCATTACCGTATTCAGCAACATAATAGCCAGCCCAATAACAGAGTGTTGCGTATTGAATAGGATCCGAATTATCCCCGGTGACTTTATCCAATACTTGCTTAATGATGTGATATACCTTTTCTTCCTTTTCAGGAATATTCAATATCCATGCTGTTTGTGCCAGTTTATTAATGGATCGCAGATACAATGAATCTTCAGGTGACAACCTGTCCTGTATACTTAGCAACAATTCAAAAGCTTCTTCCGGATTCTCCGTCTCGAGTTTCAAAGCCCTTTTAAAATCATCCACGCTAGTTTGAGCCATGACCGCGTTATGCATGACCAGTAAAAGAAGGACTAAAATGACAACAAATCGGGTAAAATAAAGATACTTTGAAAATGGGTAGCGATTCATAAACATGTTATTCATCGAATTGGTAAGCATGTTCATGATCATTTTGAAGAACAGGAGATCCTGAAAGTGACTTTATTATCTTAAACCGGCCATTCACAGAAATTCATCCCACTCATTACCCAGATGGGTTGATAGTTCACGAAGAAACAAGGAATACGATGGCTTATGGGGCTTCTTCATTAAGGGCATGTTTGCCTCATCGGGCGTATAATCACCTTTCCGGGTATTGCAGCTTTTGCAGGCAGTTACCAGGTTAATCCAGGTGTGTTGTCCGCCTCGTGAACTTGGAATAATGTGATCTAGCGTAAGTTCTTTGCCGGTTCCGCAATACTGACATTGAAAATTGTCGCGCTTAAAAATATTTTGTCGCGTAAGAGCCACCCCTTTATAGGGCGCCCGAACATACCGGTTTAACCGGATTACCGAAGGCATTGGGAATGATTGGGTGACCGAATGGAGTTTGTGGCCATTGGCAGTTCGAATCATTTCACTTTTGTTCAGGTAAACCAATATGAAAGCCCGCTGCACGGAGCACACCATCAACGGACTGAAATCCTGATTTAGCACTAAAACACGGCTGTTCATGCAGGTAAGATACTTTCAAACTTTTAATCGTGCAATATTGACCGACATGACTGATTGTACTAAGAATTTATTCCAGTGTTGAAGTCAACCTGGATTGCCCGATTATTCAGTAAGGATTCTGCGGATCGTGAGGATTGAATATCCTTCTCCTTTATTTGAGGGAATCAATTTTCGTTGCTCATTCCAGGAATCAACCTGAACCTGACCATATACGTGAACCAATTTATTGTGACTAATCACAATAGCCGGATGTGCTTTATTTTTTCCCGAAGTATTAAAGAAAACAATATCACCTGGCTGGGCATCCGATGGATTCTTGATTTCTCTTCCTTGTCTGAGTTGTTCCTGAACGGTACGCCCCAGGCGGTAACCACTAATCTTAAATACCATTTGAACCAATCCGGGTGCATCAATTCCAAAAGGGCTTTTTCCTCCTTTTTGATACGGTGCATGAAGGTATTTACCCGCTATGGTTATCAAGGATTCAACATCGCGTTTAACACCGAGGCTTTTGGCTTCACCATTGAAGGCAAATTGCTCCTCCATTTTAAATAATTCCGAACCAGAAATCGGTATGATGCTACCAATCAAAATATGCAATGGGCTCTTATTGTATAAAATACTTGTTACCAGGTCGGTAGTAATCTTAAAATCAGCTTTATTGATGTGTTCAAAGTATTCTTTAGATATAGAATGATGTTGCCGTGCATCGATCCATCCATTAAAACCATCATAGTACACCTGAATCAATAACCAGTTTTGATCTTTACTGATTTCAATCACTTCGTAATGTTCGCCAAATAATAGCTGTGAAACCTGCTCAGCACGATGCGCTGGCTCTTTGCGCACTGGCACAATACTTAATCGGCAAACTCCAAAGTCAATACTATTCTGAATCACACACGTTAATATTTAATCTTACTTAACTCCCTCTTCAAATCGCGTTCTTTAATACTGTCGCGCTTATCGTGAAGTTTTTTACCACGTGCCAGGGCAATTTCAAGTTTGGCATATCCGCGATCATTAATAAACAACCGGGTAGGCACAAGAGTTAGGCCCTTCTCTTCAACTTTGGTCTCAAGCTTCCTTAGCTCGGAGCGTTTCAGCAATAATTTTCGTTCGCGCGCGGCTTCATGATTATAATGCGATCCCTGGGTATAGGGTGATATGTTGATTCCCTTTACAAACAATTCACCCTGATTGAAATAACAATAACCATCCTGCAGGTTAACTTTCCCCTCTTTAATCGATTTAATTTCGGAACCCATTAGTACCAGGCCAGCAATGTATTTGTCGAGCAATTCAAATTCAAATCCAGCCCGTTTGTTTCGTATGTTAATATCGTTTGTAAATCGCTTTGACATTCCGTATTCCGACTTATTGATTGGAGAGATTAAAGATGGCCTGAATCTTTTCCTTCTTTAAAACCTTCTGACCGGTTTTGCCTGTGGCAATAACACGTTCCCTTACACGTATAATATACGCGCAGATTAGTTCATGACCTTGCAGGCTTTCAACGGTTGATTCAATGACCAGTTCTTCACCCACAAATGCAGGTGCCTGATGGTTAATACTTAAAAAGGTACCGATACCTTCTTCATCATCTTCTCTAAGGTCAAAAATGTACTGACGCGTTGCCCACTCAACTTCACGGGCCAACGTAAACGTGGCGCATACGTTATGCACTACAACTCCCTGGAAGGAGGCTACATCTTCCCTTTTTACCAGGTAGGTCATAGTTCGCTGTTCTCCAGGCTTTATTACATTCTTCATAGTCGCTATTCAATTGGCATTCGTGCCAGCGGAGCCACATCCAGGCTCGAAAATTCTGAACGCAGGTATTTATAGTGAGCCGCCATGGCAATCATGGCAGCATTATCCGTACAAAACTCAAAAGCTGGAATATAGAGTTTCCAATTTTTTTTCCGGGCAAGTTCCTTCAAGGCAGTTCGAAGTCCGCTGTTGGCCGATACGCCTCCGGCTATTGCAATTTCTGTAATACCTGTTTGGTAACTGGCTGCCTCCAGCTTTTCAAGAAGCATATTCACCAGGTTATGCTGAATGCTCGCACACAAATCCGCCAGGTTTTCTTCCACAAAATTCGGGTTTCCTTTTTTTGCATCGCGGATGAAATACAAAATAGATGTTTTAATACCGCTGAAAGAAAAATCGAGGCCGGGCATAATGGTCTTTGAAAAGGCAAACGCTTTCGGATTTCCCTTTCGGGCATATTGATCAATTAACGGGCCTCCGGGATAGGGTAAACCCATGATCTTGGCCGCTTTATCAAAAGCTTCACCGGCAGCATCATCATGTGTTTCACCGATCACTTCCATTTCAAGGTAATCCGTTACCCGGATAATCTGAGTATGACCACCACTGATAGTTAAACATAAAAATGGAAATGCCGGCTTTGGATCTTGAATAAAATGAGACAACACATGCGCTTGAATATGATTGACTTCAATCAAGGGTTTATTCAATGCCAGTGCCAACCCTTTGGCAAATGAAAGGCCAACCAGCAACGACCCCATTAAACCCGGGCCGCGGGTAAAGGCAATGGCATCAATCTGGTTGTTGGTTATGCCGGACGACTTCACCGCTTCATCCACAACCCTGACAATATTTTGTTGATGGGCGCGCGATGCCAGTTCGGGCACGACCCCACCATAATTTTGATGGATCGCCTGTGAGGCGATAATATTATTAAGTACCTTGCCGTTTCTTATTACAGAAGCAGAAGTCTCATCGCAGGATGATTCAATTGCAAGAATGACGGGCCCCATAGGTTGAAGCATGAACCTGCAAGTTATCAAAAATCGGGTATTGTACTGGCTAAAAGTAACCGTAGTATATGGCCTGTTCCTCATCATTTTCTTCCTGATCTCATCGTTCTTATTACTGCAGATACCTGCGGTACAAAGCAGCCTGGCGAAACGGTTCCTTAAATCGTTCTCCGTTTCAACCGATTTTCAAACCAGCATTAACCGGATGGAATTTTATTGGTTTGACCGGCTGATCATCGAAGGGCTTACCGTTGAGGATCCCGAAGAAAACATCATGATTGGAGTAGACCGGCTGTCAGTGAATTTCAGCTTTTCCGGGATATTTCAGGACAAGGATATTAACCTGGATGCAACTGTACTCGAAGGAGCCAGCGTCTACTTGAAGACCATTCAGGACGGTGATTCAGTTCGGGATTTGAACATCAACGTTTTTGTTTCCCGCATCAATGCGATGTCTAAATCCGGTGGCGGTGGTGGCGGGGCTAAAATTTCAATTGGTGAAGCCATTTTAAAGAACAGCCATTTCGCCATGCATACGGATCGCGATACCGTTTCGGGGATGTTCGACCCCAATCACTTTTCATTGACAATCCCCGATGCCTCGCTTAACCGGTTTATGATTCTTGGCGATACCATCGAATTCAATCTTGACAACCTGAGTGCAAAGGAAGAAAAACTGGATTTTTCGATTCTGAATCTGTCAACCTTTTTCAGGATATCCCAGGCGGGCATGGAGTTCCGCGGAATTCATTTGCAAGCCGGTGAAAGCATCATCTCAGATACTGTACTCTTTACCTATTCAAGCCAAGCCGCCTTAAGCACTTTTATCGATAGTGTTTCTATTGAAGCTCACCTGGATAATTCAATCCTGAATCCAAATGACCTGAGGTTGTTCTTCCCGATACCGGAAGATATCCGAACATCCGTTGAACTTTCCGGTGACTTCAACGGACGCATCAGTAAATTCCGTTTTCAAAATATGGACTTGAAGAAGGGGAACACGCGGTTGCAGGGCACACTTGAAATGGATGGAATTCCCAACCTTGATGAAACGTTTATTCTGCTTTCCTTGAAAGAATCGAACATCGATTTCAAAGACCTTGATTTTATTTTTAATGAGAAAACTCTTTCCCGCTTAACGCCCTTGGGACAACTGAATTTTCGTGGTCAATTTCTTGGTTACCCTACTGATTTTGTTGCAGCCGGAAGCTTTATCAGCAGTATTGGAAGAATTACTTCCGACATCAACCTTAAGATCAATGAGGAATCGATCGACTTATCTGAATACAAAGGTCGATTAACATTATCCGATTTTGACCTGGGTTTATACCTCAATGATACAATCCGGTTTCAGAAAGTGAATATGAATGGCACATTAACCGGCAAAGGACTTACGCTTCAGTCGGCTAATTTTACCTTGGTCGGTGAAGTTTCTTCCATCGGGTTATTAGGTTACAACTACACCAATATTCAAACCAATGCCCGCTTTGCTTCGGAATATTTCAATGGAAAACTGCAAATACAGGATCCGAATCTTAAACTTAATGTAGAAGGTTCAGTTGATCTTCGAAAAAACCTTAATCGCATACAAATAAGAGGGCTCCTCGATTCCGCCTATTTGCATAACCTGAATCTTGTACCTACTTATACTTTTCTGCATTCCGAAATGGACATTGACATCCAAGGTTTGGTTCTGGATAGTCTTCGTGGAACAGCTCAACTAAGAACCATAGAGGCGCAATATGATGATGAGTCCATTGAACTAAATAACATTACCCTGTCTGCTGAACGAAGTAAGCTGGAGCGCCAGATTGTGTTAAACACATCTCTGTTTGATGCTGAAGTTAAGGGTGATTTTTACTTTTCAAATTTATTTAAGGATTTGCCGGCTTTGATAAAAGAATTCCGCCTGAACATTGAAAACGATTCTTCAGAGATTCAAAATTATTATACAAGCAAAAGAGGCAAGATACCCAACCGATACGCAGCTGATTTCAAGTTCAATCTGAAAAACATGAAATCAATCCTTGATTTTTTAGATATTGATGTAGG